>NZ_JBYCLD010000390.1:0-7240 GCF_057473725.1 Mycobacterium sp. TH-M11
CTGCTTCGTCGTCGGAGTAGCCACGTCGCAATGGTTCGATGCGGACTTGGCAGCGCAGCGCGATCGCGTGCACGGGCTCGTCGTCGGGTGCCGAAACGCGCACGCGCGCAGTCAAGGTCGGCACAGCCGCGTAGGGCTCGGGTATCACGTCCAGGACGGTGAACGCCAGCCCGCTGGTCTGGGTGGTGGGGCTGGTCATCGGCGTCGCTCCGCACTGCGGGCGGCCAGCTGGGCGAAGAACGCGTCGATGAATGCGCGCGCCTCTTGCCCGCCGTCGAAGCCGCGCCACAACATCCGCAGCCCTCCGACGAACTCGTAGCAGGCATCGATCGGGACCAGATAGCAGTCGGGCTGTTGGTCGTCGCGGACTCGTACCAGCAGTGCCTCGACGTCGTCGGCGAGCAGGGCCACCCTCGGGTCAGCCGCGTTGATCGCGGTCCACGCCTCGAGGTCGAGATCGGACTCGGTTGCCCCCGCCGGTCCCGGATAGAACGCGACAGTGCGATCCAGCGCGGAATTGCGAAAGAAGAACGCCAGGCCGACCGGGATCTGCAGCAGTTCCCAGGTGCGGCGATCAAGCGCGAAGTCGGGAAAAGACAGGTAACGGTCGGGCACCGAGCGGTAGCGCAGCTGCGCGTGGCTGTCGGTGAACAGCAGATAGCAGCCACGGCATACGCACATCAGTTGCCGCCCTGCCACATTCACCACGTGCTGATGCTCGTCGGCAATGCCCTCCGAGCACATTTCGCAGCGCTCGCCGGCTGGCTGCGGTGCCCGCCGGTTGTTGGTGATTCGACTCAGCACGTCGTAGGCGCTACTCATCGGCGGCGCTTCTCCTCACCGCTGCGCTCCGCATCGTCGCCACCGCAGGTCATGCCGGCGCGCCCAACGGCTCGGCCGATACCGCTATGGACAGCACGCCGTCACGCAGTAGCAGTGGGATGGGATCGAGGTGTCGCGCCGGGCCTCCGGCCAGCTCGTCGAGCCCTGCCCCGGCGTGCACGACGTCGAAATGCGCGCGGCAGCGCGGACATCGCAGCACCGGATCGCCACCCGCGGCTCGTCGGTGCAGCGCCGCGCCGGCCAACGATCCGTCGCAGGCGGGGCAGTGGTCACGATAGGCATACAGCTGGTCGCCCACCCGGCAGGCCAGCACCAAGGCGCCGGCCACTGAAAAGCCGCCGACCTCGCCGGGGACCAGATCGGCCACCGCCGGCAGCGGATGCCACGCCGTCGAGGCGCCGCCGTTCGCATGTGCCCTGGAATGGACGTGGGCCAACAGTGATTCCGCCGGAATCACCGTCGCCGACTCGGCTGCCGCGGCTTCGGGTGCCACCACGTCAATCGACGAAACCTCCGGTGCAGCAGCGCGAATCGCGTCCTCGACGGCCAGCTCCAGCGTCACCGCCGACGACGGACAACTCTTGCAGCTACCGGCGAACGCAAGCTGCACGGCGTCGCCGACGATGTCTAGCAGATGCACATCGCCGCCGTGTGAGCCCAGGTACGGTCGGACCCGGTCGAGTGCGTCGGCAACCCGGCGACGCAGGTCGTGCGGATGCAGGCCGTGCACGAGCAGCAGGCTGGCGACCAGGTCGTCGGTGGCCAGCCGCTCTATCGCCGGCTCGTCGATCAGTGCGACGATCCGAGCCAAACCCGCACCGTAGAGATCGACGACCTCGCAAACCAAGTGCTCGGCGCGCTCACGCGCCACCGTCCCGCCGGCCGACGTCGCATCCAAGAGCGTCTGGATCCGATCGCCCGCCGAGCGCCACAGCGCGTCCCCCTCCAACTCCTCGGGGCGATCAGCCATCTATCACTCCCCGGTCGCCGCTTGCGTCGGTGAGTGCAGCCGCTGCAGCGTCTTGCCCTTGCCCAGGTACATGTGCACACCACAAGGCAGGCAGGGGTCGAAGCTGCGCACCGTGCGCATGATGTCAATGCCCTTGAAATGCTCCCGGTCGTTCTCCTCGAAGATCGGTTGTCCTTGCACCGCATCCTCGTAGGGGCCTGGTGTGCCAAAGCTGTCGCGCGGGTTGGCATTCCACGGGGTCGGCGGGTACGGGTGGTAGTTGGCGATCTTGCCGTCGCGAATAACCATGTGGTGGCTCAGAACTCCGCGCACGGCCTCGGTGAAGCCGCAGCCGATGCCGTCTTTGGGCACGTCGAAGCGCTCCCAGGTCTTGGTGCGACCGGCCCGAATTTCGGCGAGTGCTTTCTCGGCGAAGTGCAACGCGCACGCGGCCGCATAGGCCTGGAAATAGGTCCGCGCCCGGTCGCGCTCGATGGTGTTGGACCCGTGCTGGGGGATTTTCCACTCGAACTCGACCGGCCCCTTGAGCGCAGTCTTGGGCAGGTTGATCTGCACCGAATGGCCAGTGGATTTGACGTAGCCGATGTCCACCAGGCCGGCCAGCGCGGTCGACCACAGCCGGGCGAGCGGGCCGCCGCCGGTGTCCAGAGCCAGGTGATCCTTGCCGTCGAACCAGCGCGGCGACATCACCCAGCTGTACTTGCCGCCGTCCATGTCCCGTTTCTGCGGATGCGGGTTGGTGTGCTGGTTCCACGGATGGCGCCGATCCACCGGATTACCCAACGGATCGGTCTTGACGAACATCTCCTGTTCATTCCAGTCGTCGTAATACGAACTGCCCAAAAGGATCCGGATGCCGAGATTGATGTCGACCAGCGAGTGCGTGACCAGCTTGCCGTCGACGACGACGCCGGGCGTGACGAACATGGCGTTGCCCCAGCGCTCCATGTCCTTGTAGTCGAAGTTGCACACGTCGGGGTCCTGGAACGAGCCCCAGCACCCCAACAGCGTGCGCCGCAGGCCCACCTGCTCGTAACCCGGTAGCGCTTCGTAGAAGAAGTCGAAGAGATCGTCGTGCATGGGCACGACCTTCTTCATGAATTCCACATAACGCATCAGCCGGCTCATGTAGTCGGTCATCAGCTGAATGGTCGCCACGGTGCCGACCCCGCCGGGATAGAGCGTGGACGGGTGCACGTGGCGACCCTCCATCAGGCAGAACATCTCCCGCGTGTACCGACTGACTTGCAGCGCCTCGCGGTAGAACTCGCCGCTGAACGGGTTGAGCGAGCGCATGATGTCGGCGATGGTCTTGTATCCGTGCGCGCCGGCCTGCGGTGCCGGGGTGTTCTCGGCTTTGGCCAGCACACTCGGGTTGGTCTCGGCGACCATCTTCTCGCAGAAGTCCACGCCGACCAGGTTCTCCTGGAAGATGTTGTGGTCGAACATGTACTCGGCAGCTTCACCGAGGTTGACGATCCATTCGCCCAGATGCGGCGGCTTGACCCCGTAGGCCATGTTCTGCGCATAGCAGGAACAGGTGGCGTGGTTGTCGCCGCAGATGCCGCAGATGCGGCTGGTGATGAAGTGGGCGTCGCGAGGATCCTTGCCTTTCATGAAGATCGAATAGCCGCGGAAGATCGACGACGTCGAGTGGCACTCGACCACCTCGCGGTTCTCGAAGTCGATCTTGGTGTAAATGCCGAGGCTGCCTACGATCCGGGTGATCGGATCCCAGGCCATCTCGACGAGTTGGCCGGGCTCGCGCTTGGCGTGGGACGGCTCGGGGATGATCGTTGTCATCGGAGTTTGCTCCCTAATTTCGAGCTGAGATGGTGCGCGTTACCAGGTGCGGCGAGCGCCCGTGGTGAGTGTGTCGCCCTTGTGCCGCCAGCGCGGCTCCTTGTCCAGAGTGCGGTTGGTGATGCCGCGCAGACTGCGGATCACCGAGCCGTACAGACCCGATGCCGTGGTAGACACCTTGCCGCCCGGGGGTTCGTCCATGAATGGCATGAACTTGTCCGGGAACCCGGGCATCGTGCATCCGATGCAAATGCCGCCGACGTTCGGGCAGCCGCCGATGCCGTTGATCCAGCCTCGCTTGGGAACATTGCATTTCACCACTGGACCCCAACAGCCAAGTTTGACAATGCATTTCGGTGATCCATACTCTTTGGCGAAATCGCCCTGCTCGTAATAGCCGGCCCGGTCACAGCCCTCGTGCACCGTGTTGCCGAACAGCCACTGGGGCCGCAGCGCCTCGTCGAGCGGGATCATCGGCGCCTGCCCGGTCGCCATGTACAGCAGGTAAGTGAGGGTCTCGGACAGGTTGTCCGGGTGGATTGGGCAGCCCGGCACGCAGACGATCGGAATACCGGCTTTGCTCTTCCATTCCCAGCCCAGATAGTCCGGAACGCCCATGGCGCCGGTCGGGTTGCCCGACATCGCGTGGATGCCACCGTAGGTGGCGCACGTTCCGACGGCGACCACCGCTGTCGCCTTGGGAGTGAGCCGGTCGAGCCACTCACTGGTGGTCATCGGCTGCCCGGTGGCCGGGTCGTTGCCGAACCCGCACCAGTACCCCTCGTTCTTGATGGCCTCGTTGGGAATTGATCCTTCGACGACGAGCACGAACGGTTCGAGTTCGCCGCGGTCGGCTTTGAAGAACCATTCGAGGAAGTCGTCGGCGCCGCCGGTGGGGCCGCACTCGAAATCGATCAGCGGCCAGTGCACGGCGATCTTGGGCAGACCGGGTAGTGCGCCGAGCGCGATCTCCTCGATACTGGGTTGGGTGGCGGCAGTCAGCGCCACCGAATCGCCGTCACAACTGAGACCCGCATTGATCCATAGGACGTGAATCAATGTTTCTTCGGCTTTGACTGCTGCTTGTGTTGGCATACCGCAGCTTTCCGGGACCTGGGCTAGAGGTCCCTGTGCCGCGGGAGTCGACCATCGGCCCGCTTACGCGGCGCTATTCCCTGGGTTTACTCTCGCCCCATTACCTTGTCAACGGTGTTCTGGCAAATTCGATGGCCACGTACGGGTTTCCGGATTTCTGCCTGATTTCGGTAACCAGGCGCGTATCGTTGCGGTCCGACCGCCGTCGCGCCACATCGTCGATGCGTGGTGTTGCGTAACATATCAGCCGTCTTGCGAATCAATTGCATGTGTTGGTATTTCGGCGGATTACGGTCAGGCGTCCCCGGCGCGTTTGCGAGACGAAACCGCGACGCGCTCAGGTCGCTGAGCCCGCCGCGAACTGTCGCAGCCAAGCGAACCAATCGGCCATGCCGGCACCCGTGCGGGCGCTGACAGGCAAAATCGCCGCTGTGGGATTGACTTGGCGGACACGGGCGATGTAGGACTCGAGATCGACGTCCAGGTAGGGAACCAGATCGATCTTGTTGAGCAGCACCACGTCGACGGCACGGAACATCACCGGGTACTTCAGCGGCTTGTCGTCGCCCTCGGTCACCGAATAGACCATCGCCTTGGCGTGTTCGCCCACGTCAAACTCGGCCGGGCAGACCAGATTGCCCACGTTTTCGATGATCACCAGGTCGAGTCGGCCCAGGTCCAGTCCCTGCAACGCGCGGTCGACCATGGGCGCGTCGAGGTGGCATTCGCCGCCGAATCCATTGCCGGTGTTGAGCAGCGATATCTGGGCGCCCCGGCCACCGAGTTTGGCGGCGTCGAGGTCGGTGGCGATGTCGCCCTCGATCACCCCGACGGCGACCTCGCCGGCAAGTTCGTCGAGGGTGGCCTGCAACACCGTCGTCTTGCCGGAGCCCGGCGAGCTCATCAGGTTGATGGCACGAACGCCATTGTCTTCAAACGCAGTTCGGTTGGACACGGCGCGTAAATCGTTCTCCGCGAAAATCGCCTCCAGCACCTCGACACGCTGCGTACCTGTGTGGTAGCCGCCGTGATCGCCGTGCTCGTGAGCGTGATCGCCGTGCTCGTGGGCATGCACGGTTCCGTCGTCGTGGCGATGAAATCTACCCATCGTCAACACCTTTCACGAGACATCCAATGACGTCACCAAAAATTCGTCGCCGCGCAGCACCTCGACGTCGGCGCTCTGGCAACGCGGGCACAGCAACGACCACTGCGAGGTGATCGCCGACTCGTCGCCGCAGGACCGGCAGCGCACCTCAGCGGTGACGAACTCGAGTTCCAACTCGGCGTCGGGCATGTCCTCGTAGTCCCGGAGCAGCGTCCAGCAAAACGACAGCGACTCGGGAACCACCTGGCGCAGCGCGCCGATCCTGACGCGTACCACGTCCACGTGGCGACCGTCGGCGTACGGTTTGACCACGCCGGCGATTGCCTCACACAGCGAAAGCTCGTGCACGGCCGATCACCGCCGAGTCCCGAAGCTCCGGCACCTGGGGCCCATGCGCACTGTTCTACACCCCGGGCGCCGCCCGGGGATGCAGACTGGACAGGATGCCGCCCATCCCACCGCTGCGGCTTGTTTCCGCGGCGGACCGAAAGAGCACAATAGGATGCGGCTCACAGCACACATCGCCGAGATCACACGTAGCAGGGAGACGACAGTGGCAGACCCGCAACACAGTCACGACGAAGCACACACCCACGACCACAGCCACGGCGAAGGCACGCACGCGCACCCGCATACCAGCCACGAGCACGAGCACTTCGAGCACGACCACGACCACACCCACGCTGACGGGACCGAACACACGCATCCGCATGTGCATCAAGCCGACCTAGAGCACGAGCACAACCACCCGCATTAGGCGGCGGCGCCCGCGAAGTCGGTCGGCGATGATTGCGCGTCGTCGCACCGACGCGGGTGCTCTACGCGCCCGCATCGCCTGCGTGTGGAACAACTGTGATCAACCTCAACCGCCGAATGTGGCGCAGGCCATTGCCGACCGCGAGCGCGACCGCCGACCCTGAAAGCTCGACATGTCGGCACTTCGACATGTGGGAACAGGGAGAACACGTGGCTGCCGAGCGGGATCAGCTGATATGCGCATACGACCTGACTCTTGACGAGGCGCGCCGCCGAGCCGCCGTCCTCGAGGCGATCGGGGACGACTGGGACCCGGTGGAAGTGCTGGCCCAGGAGGATCGCGCATACGCGATGCTGTACTCGAATCTCGACGACGACCAGCAACGTGTCTACGACGACCTGGTGGCAGCTGGAGTGCTTCCGGATCGGGTGGCCGGCCGTGTTCCCGATTGATCCCACCGCTGATCGGTGTCGCCGCGCCTGGTTCGGCTGTCCGCAGTGCCGACATGGCGCCGAGTGCACTGACTGCCAGATCAGCCGCAATTGCGCTACCCACTGGCAGTTACTACTGGGCAATCAGGGCTGGCTACTGCACCTGCAATGCCCTGACTGTGGCCATCTGTGGTCGATCGACAGCAAACCGCGCCGTCGGTCGTCGACCAGCG
>NZ_JBYCLD010000391.1:0-7421 GCF_057473725.1 Mycobacterium sp. TH-M11
CGGTAATCCAGCGGATCGGCGATGCCCGTCAGCCGCGACAGCACCCGCAAATACGGCCAGGCGCCGGAAAACTGCGTCGCAGCCAGCCGCACAGCCTCGACCGAGCCGTCGCGCAAGGTGGCGCCGAGCGGGGGGCCGCAGTAGCCCAGTGCGTTGGGAGCATGGGCGTAGCGCGCGAACATCTCGACACCGGCAGTGTCGAGCTCGGCGTTGACGGTCACGTGCGGCCCACCAGCTTGACCGCGTCGCGGTGCATCCGGCCGAAGTTGTAATAGGCCGCACACGCTCCCTCGGGTGACACCATGCAGGTGCCGATCGGCGTCTCCGGCGTGCAGGCGGTACCGAAAACCTTGCATTCCCAGGGCTTGAGCACACCTTTGAGTACCTCGCCGCACTGGCATGCCTTGGGGTCGGCGACCCGCACGCCGGGCATCGCGAACCGCAGTTCGGCGTCCAACTCGGCGAAATCGTCGTGCAGCCGCAGTGCGCTTTGCGAAATGAATCCCAGCCCACGCCATTCGAAGTGTGGGCGCAGCGCAAATACCTTGCCCATCAACGCCAATGCGGCCGGGTTGCCGTTTTCGGGGACGACGCGCTTGTACTGATTCTCCACTTCGCAGCGGCCCTCACGGATCTGACGCAGCAGCATGGTGACCGCAGCCAGAATATCCAATGGCTCGAATCCAGCCACCACCAACGGCTTTGAGTAGACCTCGGGCACGAACCGGTACGGCCGGTTACCCACGACCGTCGAGACATGTCCGGGGCCGATGAAGCCGGACAGCCGCAGATCCGGTGATTCCAGGATGGCCTTGATCGGCGGCACGATGGTGACGTGGTTGCAGAACACGCTGAAATTTCGCAGGCCAAGGTCGCGGGCGCGAACCAGCGTCACCGCGGTCGAGGGGGCCGTGGTCTCGAAGCCGATGGCGAAGAACACCACGTGTTTGTCGGGGTTGTCGACAGCGATTTTCAGCGCGTCCAAGGGGGAGTAGACGAACCGCACGTCGGCGCCGCGCGCCTTGGCGTCCAGCAGGCTGCCGGCCGAACCGGGCACCCGCATCATGTCGCCGAAACAGGTGAAGATCACGTCGGGTTGGCTGGCCAGCCACATCGCGTCGTCGATGCGGCCCATCGGGATGACGCAGACCGGGCACCCCGGGCCGTGCACCAGCTCGACGTTGTCGGGCAGCAGGTGTTCGATGCCGTGCCGGTAGATGGTGTGCGTGTGCCCGCCGCACACCTCCATGAACTTGAAGTGGTCGGACCCGCTACCCGCCAGGTGTTCGATGGCGGCCAGCAGCTTGCGGGCAGCCGCCGGATCGCGGAATTCGTCGACGAATTTCATGGCTTTCCCCTTAGGTTTGATGTGCCCGACTCCCTCGTGCCGTTACCGGCCCGCATCGTCGCCGCCCTTACACGATCGCCGACGAGTCGAAGGCTTCGATTTCGGTGGTATAGGCCTCGCCGAGCTTCTTGACTGCGGCCAGGGTCAGCAACGCCTCGGTCTCGTCGATCTTGGCCATCGCGAACCCGACGTGGACCAGCACCCAGTCGTCGGGCTCGGGCATGTCGCCCTCCAGCAACCGCACGCTGATCGTGCGCTGCACACCGCTGACGTCAACCTTCGCCAAATAGTTTGCCGGATCGGTGATCTCAACGATCCGTCCCGGAATCCCAAGACACATGTGCGGTCTCCTCCTTTCGTTGCGTTGACTCTGCGCCCAGTGCGCAAAAGTGCGAGAAGGGTGCGCCATCAGCGCAGAGTCAACGCCTCCTCTTCGTCAGCAGATCCGCGGCAGCGGGTCGCCAACCAGCATGTCGACGATCCGGGTGCCACCGAACCCGGTGCGCAACACCACGCTTTCGGCCGGTTCGGTGACGATTTCGCCGACCTCGGCAGCGTCGACGCCCAGCGGATGCGAGCGCAGCGCCGCCAGCCCGGCGTCGGCCTCCTCGGGCGGGACGACCGCGACGAATTTACCCTCGTTGGCGACGTAGAGCGGATCGATGCCGAGCAGCTCGCACGCGCCATTCACCATGGGCGCCACGGGCAGTCGATCCTCGTCCAAGAGCACTCCGAGTCCGCAGGCCTGGGCCAATTCGTTGCAGACGGTCCCGACCCCGCCCCGGGTCGCGTCGCGTAGCCAGCGGGTGGAGGGCGCCGCCGCCATCAGTAATTCCACCAGCGGGCTGAGCGACGCGGTGTCGGAATGGATGTCGGCCTCGATGGCCAGATCACCCCGGGCCAGCATCACCGCCATGCCGTGATCGCCCATCGAGCCCGAGAAGAGCACCTTGTCGCCAGCGCGTACCGAGGCGGGCGAAAGTGTGCGGCCCGAAGGAACGACACCGACCCCGGTGGTGGTGACGAACATGCCGTCGGCGGCACCCCTGGGCACCACCTTGGTGTCCCCGGTGACGATCTGCACGCCCGCGTCGGCGGCGGCGGCCGCCATGTCGGCGACGATCTCCTTCAGCTCGGCGATCGGAAAACCCTCCTCCAGCACAAACGCCGCCGAGATCCAACACGGGACCGCGCCGGACATCGCGACGTCGTTGCAGGTGCCGTGCACCGCGAGCTCGCCGATGGAGCCGCCGGGAAAACGCCTGGGCTGCACCACGAATGAATCGGTGGACATCGCCAGGCGCTCACCGCCGGGCAGCGTGATCACCGCGCCGTCGCCGAGTGACTCCAGCAGTGGATTGCGGAAGGCCTCCATGAACACCGCGTCGACGAGCGCGGCGGAAGCCTTTCCGCCCGCGCCGTGCGCCAGGGTGACATGGTCGTCGAGTAAGCGAGGACGGCGCCTGCGAAACACTTCGATCCGCTCGATCACCTCGCCTTCGGCGAACTGCGGCCCCGACGACAGGTAGTCCCCAGCTGCTGTGTTTATTCGCCGCTCCTCCCCATCGCTTCGCTCTGTATCGTCGCAGGCGCTGTTCATGCGGCCCCCACACCTTGCTCGTCGGACCGTTGCTGGGTGGCCGACCACAGTTGATAGCCCAGCAGCGCTTGGGATTCCTGAATTCGGTGCACGCTTTGCGATCTAACGATGAAGCAGGCGTCCACGTTTGGGTTGTCTGCGAAGGCGCCGCCGTCGTATCCGGCGAAACCGACCGTGTACAGGCCGCGCCGGCGCGCCTCACCCAGCGCGGCCAGCAGGTTGGGCGAATTACCGCTGGTGGACATCGCAATCGCGATGTCACCGGCGTTTGCACGGGCGATCAACTGGCGGGCGAACACCAGCTCGAAACCGACGTCGTTGCCCAGCGCGGTCAGTATCGCCGGATCGGCGGTCAACGACCACGCGGGTAGCGGCTTTCCGGCCGGCGGGCGGGAGAACAATGCGGCCAACGTGGTGGAATCGGTGCAGCTGCCGCCGTTTCCGAAGGTGAATATCCGTCCGCCGGCTGCGAACCGGCGTGCCATCTCGGTAGCAGCCCGATCCAGCAGGTCGGCGTTGGCTTCCAGTGTGGTGCGCCGCAGCGCCACACTCTCGGCGGCCTTCGCCTGCGCTGACGCGGCGAGATCGGCAAGCAGCGATTGCGGGTCGTCCTGCTGTGCATCGATGAACGGATACAGGAAATTGGTGGGTTCTTCGCTCACGAATCTGCCTCTCCCTCTTCGATGCGGCTGATCGCGGTCCCGGCGTGCACCAGCACCAGCTCACCCGCGTCGACCGGGTCGATCAGCGCCGTGGCCACGCTTTCTATGCCGCGCGCGGTCCGCACCGCGGCGATCCCACCGGTCGACGGCGCCACCACCTCGCCCAGGCGTCCCTCGTCACTGCACGTGAGGCAAACCTCCGCAGCAGATGCGGGTTTGAGCAATCCCGAGTGCTCAAAACACACGTGGGTCAGCTCCCACAACAGGTGATAGAACAGCACGAAGCCACCCGTTGCCGGGACACGCGGGTCGGGGTCGTCGAGCCACAGCACGTGATCGGCCGCACCCGCCGTGGGTCGGTCACCGCTGCCGATCCAGATTGTGGTGGCGCCCCAAGCTAAACCGCGGCGCATCACCGAACACACCTGCGCGTCATCGGCGCCGCCAACCCCGATCACGATGTCGCCGGGCCGGACCGATACCCGCACCAGGTCGATCAGGTTCGATCCGGTCAGGGCGACGGCCGGCAGTGCCCGCTTTCCCATGATCACCGGGTGCACGAACTCGACCGCGATGTGCAGTGCATGCGGCTCCCACGACGGCGCGATCGACCACATCGTCGCGCCCGCCGCGAACCGCTTGGCCAGTGTGAAGGCGGCCGCGGCCAGATCGGCGGCCAGTTCGGCGCCGAGCCCGCGATCGATCGCAGTGGTGGTCATCGCAACTCAGCCATTGCGGTCAACACCGAAATCGCGGCCTGACCCAGCGCCAGCCCGCCGTCGTTGGGTGGCACCACGTGATGGGTTAGCACGTCGAATCCCGCCTGCTGCAAGCGTTGTCGGCACCCGCGCAACAGCACCACATTCTGGAACACCCCGCCGGTCAGGCCCACTAACCGCACCGGTCCGGCAACCATCTCCACCACCTCGACGACGGCGTCGGCCACCGCGCGGTGGAATTCGGCAGCCAGCACCGCGGGTTCCACACCTGCGCGCAGCGCCGACACCATCGCGCGCAGCATGCCGGCGGGGTCGATCACCCCGTCGGCGCGAACCGCCAGCTTCAGCTCCGGGCCCGCGGTCTCGCCCACAGAATCGGCGAGCGCCTCGAGCTCGATCGCGGCCTGGCCTTCGTAGTCGATCCGCTGCCGCACCCCCAGCAGGGAGGCGACAGCGTCGAACAGCCGCCCCATGCTGGAACACGGCACACACCCGGTGCCGGATTCCAATTGTGAACGGGTGAGCCGTA
This sequence comes from Mycobacterium sp. TH-M11, assembly GCF_057473725.1. Classification (NCBI taxonomy): domain Bacteria; kingdom Bacillati; phylum Actinomycetota; class Actinomycetes; order Mycobacteriales; family Mycobacteriaceae; genus Mycobacterium; species Mycobacterium sp. TH-M11. Next base: position 4,859 of record NZ_JBYCLD010000391.1, read on the forward strand.
GTTCGGCCGGCGTCGCCGCGCTCACCGGAGGTAAATCCGTTGTCCAGTCGATACCGGCCGTCCACAACTGAGACAGCGCCATGCGCCATGGATTGCGCACGGCCGCATCACCGCCCGGCAGTGGTACCGGCATCAGGTGGCCGGCCCGGACGAACGTGTGGCTGTCCGTTCCGAGCTTGAGAATCTCCCCGCCCCAGATGGTGTGGTCGCAGCCGTAGCCGGTGCCGTCAAAGGAAACCCCGATCACGGGTTCACCGAGACGTCCGTGCTCGGCCAGCAGCGACACCACGTGCGCGTGGTGGTGCTGAATCAGATCCAGTGGCCGAGTACCGGCACGGCGCTCCGCCCAACTGCGGGTGTGATAGCCCGGGTGCAGGTCGGCGGCCAATCGCACCGGCTGGTGCCGGATTTCACTGAGTTGGCCCACCGCGCGTTCGAACGCCCGCAGGGTTTCCCATGTCGCCATGTCACCGATGTGGCCGGAAAGGTAGGCGCGGGCACCGTCGGTGAGGCAGAAGGTGTTCTTCAGTTCGCCGCCCACCGCCAGCACCGGCGGGCCGTCGCGGCCGAGGTCAATGGGCAGCGGCGCATAGCCGCGGGACCGCCGGATCGGCAGTTCGCGATCGTCCACCACCCGCACCACCGAGTCGTCACAGGGCACATGGATCGGGCGGTCGTGGTCGAGCACCGCGTCGCACAAGGGCCGAAGCCTCTGTGCCGCATCGTCGTCGGTAAAGCAGATGGGATCATCGGAGCGGTTCGCGCTGGTCAGCACCAGGGCCTGGGGTCCTGGCGCTGGGGCACCCGGGACCGGTGCGAGCAGCAGGTGGTGGATCGGCGAGTACGGCAGCATCAGCCCGAGCAGTGGGCTGCCGGGCGCGACGGCGTCGGCGAGCGGGGCGTCGCGGCGACGCCGCAACAGCACGATCGGTCGAGCGGGACTGCAGAGCACCGCGGCTTCGGCGTCGTCGATGTGTGTATAGCGACGTGCGATGTCGAGATCTCGCACTAGGACGGCGAACGGCTTGGCGCCCCGCGCTTTACGGGTCCGCAGCGCAACCACCGCCGCCTGGTCGTCGACCCGGCAAGCCAGGTGATAGCCGCCGACGCCCTTGATCGCGACCACGGCACCCGCGGCCAGCGCCTGCTGGGCGGCGCCCAGCGCGGCATCGGATCCGGCGACCCGTTCGGTGCGTGCGTCGAACCACAGCGACGGGCCGCAGTCCGGGCAGGCGATCGGCTGCGCGTGGAAGCGGCGGTCGGCCGGGTCGTGGTATTCGGCGGCGCAGCGTTCGCACATCGCGAACGCCGACATGGTGGTGGCCGGCCGGTCGTAGGGCAGGGCTCGAATGATGGTGAACCGCGGACCGCAGTTGGTGCACGTCACGAAGGGGTGCCGGTAGCGACGATCGCTCGGGTCGAACAGCTCGGCGATGCAGTCGTCGCAGACGGCGATATCGGGTGGGATCGGGGTGGCGGCACCGGCGGCCGGTTGGCTTTCCACGATGCGAAACCCACTGTCGCAGCCCCCGTCAGCGTCGACGTCGGCGACGTGGACGGCACTGATCGATGCCAGCGGTGGCATTTCGGCGCTCAGCCGGCGACGGAATTCGTCAATGCGGGCGCCGGGTCCCTGCACTTCGAGGAAGACCGCGCCCGAATTGTTGCCGACAAATCCGGTCAGTCCCAGGTCGGTGGCGATCCGGTGGACGAACGGACGGAACCCCACCCCCTGAACGACGCCGGTCACGGTGAACCGTTTCCGGACGTCATCGATGTGCACCAGCGTCTCAGGCATCGTCGCGGCCCCGGCCCATCAGCTCCAGACCGGTCATCGCCTGCTCGGCGCCGGCCCGGTCGGTCTTCTCGACAACGAAACCCATGTGAATGATCACCCAGTCGCCGGGGGCAAACGTCTCCTCCGGCAACATGCCGACATTGACGTTGCGTTGTTTTCCGGCGACGTCGACCAGTGCGAGTTGCCCTTCGTAACCATCCAGCATGCTTACCACTTGGCCCGGTATGCCCAGACACATCGGTCAGCCCCGCCTTTGCGCCGACGTCGCCGGCGATCGAGTCCGCAGGCCCGCGATGACTTGCGCGACGGCGTCGACGGCCCGTGGCACCGCACCCGCGACGGCCTCGGTGAGACCGATGCCGTCGTCGACGCTGCCGACCTCGCAGCCGATGACGACCGTATAGGGCGGTGTGCCGCCGAGCGCCGTCAGGCTCTCGAACACTGCGGCGGGATCCATGCTGTGGGTGTCCAAAGCGCCGGTGGCCGTGTGTGATTCATGGTCGGCCTCGAAGATGTGCAGAGCCCCCGGGCTACCTCGGTTGGGCACCGCGTCGACGAGCACCAGCGCATCCCAGCCGTCCAGCAGGTCATAGGCCAAGTGCATGCCCCCGATGCCATAGTCGACGGCCCGCACGGCCGAATCGTCCTGTCGGACTTGGACATGCCGAACTACCTCGGAGCCGAACCCGTCGTCGCCGAGGAAGATGTTGCCGATGCCGGCCACCAGGATGCGCACTGGACTCGGACCGCCCGGTGACCCTACAT
>NZ_JBYCLD010000392.1:0-19550 GCF_057473725.1 Mycobacterium sp. TH-M11
TGGTGGCGGTCATCGCCGAACAGCACCACGACGAGCTGGGGCTGCGCTGGCCGACTGAAGCGGCACCGTTCGACGTGCACCTGGTGATCGCCAACAAGGACGCCGAAGTGCGGGCCGGAGCCGGCACGCTGGCTGCCGACCTGGATCGGCTGGGCCTCGAGGTGTTGCTCGATGACCGCACCGCGTCGCCCGGAGTGAAGTTCAAGGATGCCGAGCTACTTGGTGTGCCGTGGATTGTGGTGGTGGGCCGCGGCTGGGCGGACGGAAAAGTCGAGCTGCGCGACCGATTCAGCGGCCAGACCCGGGAACTGATCGTCGGTGCCGGACTGGCCGCCGAGATCACCGGTGCCGTCACCGGTTAACTAGTCGGCGCCCGGGAAGGCCGTGGTGATCGGCCAGTCGCCGAGCAGCTGTTTCCATCGGGCGGCCAGCACCGCGCTCTGGGTCAGCGCCGTCACGCCGAACGTCCGGTCCTCGTCGCTCTGCGCCTGCTCGACGAAGGCGCGCCAAGCGACTTCGGTGTCGTTTTCCATCCGGGCGGCCAGGCGCTCCGCATCGGTCGGGGTGATCACCGGCATCGGCAGTTGGTAGCCGGCAGCTGCCACCGGCGCCGTGGCCTTGCGGCCGGCCAGCATCGAGATGGCCTGATCGCGACGCTGGCGGTGCTGACTCAGCGCCGACGACACCAGTGCGTTGACCTCCGGCGCGCAGCGTGCGGACACGATGCCGTACCCGTAAATGACGGCGTACTCATTGGCCAGTGCGGCGCAGAGCGCCTTGTCGGCCGGGCTGTCGGCAGTCGACGGCTCGACAGAGGTCACGACGGGGTCGCTCCGAACGCCAGCGCGACGCTGTAGGCCGCGGTGCAGGACGCGGCGATCGAGGCGAGCAACCCGGCGCGATAGCCGGATGCGGTGCTCGCCAGCCGACTGGCGCTGGTGGCCGACGACGTCAATGACGTCACCACCGCGGCCAGCGGTGGCGGCGGCGCAACGGCGGCCGACGTGGTGGGGGTCGGACTGGTTGCCGAGGACGACGTGGGGGCCAGACGCTTGATCTCGGCGCTCAGTGCCTGGGCGTGTTGGGCGCGTTCGGCGGCGACTTGCGTGAGCGCCGCGCTGAGCTGCTGCGATACCCCCACGGCCGCCGCGCTTGCCAGGTCGCTGTCGTGGTGAGCCAAGGTCAGCTGGGACTCCAGCTCGTCGACGGCCGGCGGCGCCGGCGGCGAAGCACACCCGGAAGCCGCGACGGCCAGCCCAGCAAGCGCCGCGCCACCGGACAACACCCGTCGCCGGTTAAGCATCGGGGCGAAACCAGGCTGGGCGCGAAGCATTGCCACATCCTGCCATTTCCGCGCGCCGTGCTTGTAACACCAGGTGACCTCGCTGCGATCACGTCTTACCCGGGATTCCTGGCGTATCGTGGGAAGGCGGTTCCGGCGGATCGCCGATTTTTCGGCATCACGGAACCTGACTGACCGGACAACTCAAGACGAGGAGCTCGCCGTGGCCACCGGGCTACCGTCACAGACGCAAGTGATCGAGCTGCTCGATGACGAGTTCGCGCGCGCAGGCTATGACATCGAAGACGTCGTCATCGATCAGCGGTCGCAGCCGCCCCGGATCACGGTCATTGCCGATGGTGACACCGCCCTCGACCTGGACACCGTCGCCGAGCTCTCGCGCTCGGCGGCCAACCTGCTCGACGCCGAGCGCGACATCGACGGCGCCTACGTTCTGGAAGTCAGCTCACCGGGCGTCGACCGCCCGCTGACCAGCGAGAAACACTTCCGCCGCGCGCGGGGCCGCAAAGTCGAAATGGCACTGGCAGACGGTTCGCAGCTCACCGGGCGGGTGGGCGAAATCTGCGCCGGCACCGTGGCTGTCGTGGTCCGCAGCGGCCGAGACTGGGCGGTGCGGTCGGTAGCACTCGGCGACGTCGTCAAAGCGATGGTTCAGGTCGAATTTTCGCCGCCACCCCAACGAGAGTTGGAATTGGCGGGCGTCGATCGAAATGCGGAGACGGAGGGCGGATGAACCCGCCGGTGACGATGCAGAGCCAAGCGCGGAGAAGGAGCGGCACATGAATATCGATATGGCCGCTTTGCACGCGATCGTGGTCGAGCGCGGCATTTCATTCGACGACCTGCTCGAAGACGTCAAGGCCGCGGTGCTGAGCGCCTACCGGCACACCGAGGGCCATCAGCCCGACGCCCACATCGACATCGATCGCAAATCCGGTTCGGTCCGGGTACTCGCTCGCGAGGTCGACGAGGACGGGAACGTGCTCAGCGAGTGGGAGGACACCCCGGAGGGGTTTGGGCGCATCGCTGCGACCACCGCCCGTCAGGTGATGCTGCAGCGCCTCCGTGACGCCGAGAACGAGCGGACCTACGGCGAGTTCTCCACCCACGAAGGGGAGATCGTCGCCGGGGTCATCCAGCGTGACAGCCGAGCGAATTTGCGCGGCCTGGTCGTCGTGCGGATGGGAAGCGAGACCAAAGGGTCCGAGGGCGTGATCCCCGCGGCCGAACAGGTCCCGGGTGAGTCCTACGAACACGGGGACCGGGTCCGCTGCTACGTGGTCGGCGTCAGCCGCGGAGCCCGCGAACCGGTGATCACGCTGTCGCGCACCCATCCCAACCTGGTTCGGAAGCTGTTCTCACTGGAGGTACCCGAGATCGCCGACGGCTCGGTGGAGATCGTCGCGGTCGCGCGCGAGGCCGGCCACCGATCCAAGATCGCGGTGGCGTCGCGGGTGCCGGGTCTGAACGCCAAGGGCGCCTGCATCGGGCCGATGGGTCAGCGGGTGCGCAACGTGATGAGCGAGCTGTCCGGCGAGAAGATCGACATCATCGACTACGACGAAGACCCGGCGCGTTTCGTCGCCAACGCGTTGTCGCCGGCCAAGGTGGTCTCGGTCACGGTGATCGACCCGACCGCGCGGGCCGCCCGCGTGATCGTGCCCGATTTCCAGCTGTCGCTGGCCATCGGCAAGGAAGGCCAAAATGCCCGGCTCGCCGCCCGGCTGACGGGTTGGCGGATCGACATCCGCGGGGACTCGCCCGACGGCGAGGATGAGCTTTCCGAGGGTGCCAGGAGCCACGGGACAGCGCACGAGGATTAGTTCATTCACGGTCAACCCGGCGTTCCGGACGTCATCCGATTCGCGCCGCGCAACGGGGTTCGGGGCCCACGCATCTCAACCAACGGCTATCCGTCCTGTTAGCTGATGGTCTCGATGGCGTCGGGTCACCTCATGGCCGAAGCCTGGGGCTGGCTCAACTGTTGCATGCAACGCCGTTTCATGCAACAGTTGAGGTATGGCCACATCGACACGGCGAGCTAGCGACTACCGCCGGCGCATGCGTGAACGCGGGTACCGTCCCGTGCAAGTGTGGGTGCCCGACGTCCGGTCGGCACAGTTCGCCGCAGAAGCACACCGGGAAGCACTAGCGCTGGCCGGAGCCGACCGGCACAGCGAGGACATGGACTTCGTTGAGGCCATCTCCGAGCTGGCCGATGACAAGTGACCCGCGGCGAACTCTGGACCGTCTCAGGAGGCGTCTACGCCACCAAACCCCGACCAGCACTCATCATCCAAGACGACCTGTTCGACGCAACCGAGTCAATCGTCATCATCCCGCTGACCACCACCGCGGCCGACGCACCAACAACGCGCATCGCGATCTCCACGACCACCGGAATCACCCAGCCCAGCTTCGCCATGATCGACAAAATCACCACAGTCCGCCGATCCAACCTCGGCACACGGATCGGTCGTGTACCCACCGCGCTCATGGTCGACATCGAACGCTCCCTCATGGTGTTCCTCGGCCTAGCCTCCTAAACGGTCCTGGCACCCCCCACCGCCAGCGGCCAACACCGTTAATCGGACAGTCCCGACACTCCCGCAACACTGGCCAAAACTCAGTTTTCGCTCAGTGCTTAGGAACGGTTCTGACCACTGGTTGAGGGCAGGTAAGCTAAGTCGTGATCCAGCGCGAGTCAGCAGCCTCGGCGCATCGACGTACCGAAGGACCGGTGCGGACGTGTGTCGGTTGCCGAAAGCGAGAGTTGGCCGTTGGACTGCTTCGAGTGGTGGCTGTATCGACCGGGAACGGCAAGTACTCCGTGACTGTTGATGTAGCGGGTACGCTACCGGGGCGGGGTGCTTGGCTGCATCCCGTTCCACAGTGCGCCACACAAGCAATCCGGCGGCGAGTTTTCGCTCGTGCGCTGCGCATCACCGGCGCGCCGGAAACATCAGCGTTGGTCGAGCACTTAGGGGCGGTGAATGCCTCCGGGTGCCCCGACCATCCCGCCAACAGAACAGGCAGCAAAGAATCATGAGCACACCGTGAAGTCCCGATGACTCTCATCCCGATGCGTTACAGCTAGTACCCGAGGCGCGGCCTACCACCGCTGTCGCCTCATAGACAGGAGATGTAGTGGCAGGCAAGGCCCGTGTACACGAGTTGGCCAAGGAACTCGGTGTCACCAGTAAGGAAGTTCTCGCCCGGTTAGGCGAACAGGGCGAATTCGTCAAATCAGCATCATCGACGGTCGAGGCGCCCGTAGCGCGTCGATTGCGTGAGTCTTTCGGCGGCGGCAAGCCCGCTCCGGAGAAGGCCGCCGGCAACGGCGCGGCGGCGGCAAAGCCCGACGCCAAGGCCCCGGCGGCCAAGCCCGCCGCCCCCAAACCCGCCGCGCCGGCACCCACGCCGCCGCCCGCGGCCCCAGCACCGGTAGCGCCTGCTCAGCAGCCACCCGCCGCTGCCGAGGCGCCGGGACCGGCGCCCAGTCGCCCCGGTCCGACACCCGGTCCGCGCCCGGCGGCTCCCAAGCCCGCGGCCCGCACGCCGCGCGTCGGCAACAACCCGTTCTCATCGGCACAGCCGGTGGAGCGTCCTGCGATGCCGCGCCCCCAGGCCCCGCGCCCCGGCGCGCCGCGTCCCGGTGGAGCCTCACCAGGCAATATGCCACCAAGGCCGGCCGCGGCCGGCCGTCCTCCGCGTCCCGGTGGCCCACGGCCCGGCGGCCCTGGGGGCCGTCCGGGCGCTCCCGCCGGTGGTGGACGTCCCGGCGGCGGTGGTGGTAACTACCGCGGTGGCGGTGGCGGTGCCGCTGGCGGCGGCGTTGGCGCCGCACCCGGGGCTGGCGGCTACCGTGGCCGTCCCGGCGGCGGTGGCGGCGGAGCAGGACGCCCGGGCCAGCGGGGCGGCGCTGCGGGTGCATTCGGTCGTCCCGGCGGTGCGCCGCGACGTGGCCGTAAGTCCAAGCGGGCGAAACGCGCCGAATACGAGAACATGCAGGCCCCGGTCGTCGGTGGGGTCCGGTTGCCGCACGGCAACGGCGAGACCATCCGGCTGGCCCGTGGCGCCTCGCTGTCCGACTTCGCCGAGAAGATCGACGCCAACCCGGCTTCGCTGGTGCAGGCGCTGTTCAACCTCGGCGAGATGGTGACCGCGACGCAGTCGGTCGGTGACGAGACGCTCGAGCTGCTGGGCGGCGAGATGAACTACGTCGTCCAGGTGGTCAGCCCCGAGGACGAGGACCGCGAGCTGCTGGAGTCCTTCGACCTCTCCTACGGCGAAGACGAAGGCGGCGAGGAAGACCTGCAGATCCGGCCGCCGGTGGTGACCGTCATGGGTCACGTCGACCACGGTAAAACCCGACTGCTGGACACCATCCGGAACGCCAGCGTGCGTGAGGGTGAGGCAGGTGGCATCACCCAGCACATCGGTGCTTACCAGGTGACCGTCGACTTCGAGGGCACCAAGCGGCCGATCACCTTCATCGACACCCCGGGTCACGAGGCGTTCACCGCCATGCGTGCCCGCGGCGCCAAGGCGACCGACATCGCGATCTTGGTGGTCGCCGCCGACGACGGTGTGATGCCGCAGACGGTGGAGGCCATCAACCACGCGCAGGCGGCCGATGTGCCGATTGTGGTGGCGGTCAACAAGATCGACAAAGAGGGCGCCGACCCGCAGAAAATCCGAGCCCAGCTCACCGAGTACAACTTGGTGGCTGAGGACTTCGGTGGTGACACAATGTTCGTCGACATCTCGGCGAAGGCGGGAACCAACATCGAGGCGCTGGAAGAAGCGGTGCTGTTGACCGCCGACGCTGCCCTGGACCTGCGGGCCAACCCCGACATGGAAGCGCAGGGTGTGGCGATCGAAGCGCACCTCGACCGCGGCCGCGGGCCGGTGGCGACCGTGCTGATTCAGCGCGGAACGCTGCGGGTCGGTGACTCGATCGTGGCCGGCGACGCCTACGGTCGCGTGCGGCGGATGGTCGACGAGCACGGCGACGACGTCGAAGAGGCGCTGCCCTCGCGGCCGGTCCAGGTCATCGGTTTCACGTCGGTGCCTGGTGCGGGTGACAACCTGCTGGTCGTCGACGAGGACCGGATCGCCCGCCAGATCGCCGACCGTCGCAGTGCCCGCAAGCGCAACGCGTTGGCGGCCCGCTCCCGCAAGCGGATCAGCCTGGACGATCTGGATGCCGCGCTGAAGCAGACCAGCCAGCTCAACCTGATCCTGAAGGGCGACAACTCCGGAACCGTCGAGGCTCTGGAGGAAGCCCTGCTGGGCATCGAGATCGACGACGAGGTGGTGCTGCGCGTCATTGACCGCGGTGTCGGTGGTGTCACCGAGACCAACGTCAACCTGGCGTCGGCGTCGGATGCGATCATCATCGGGTTCAACGTCCGTGCCGAAGGCAAAGCCACCGAGCTGGCCAACCGCGAGGGCGTGGACATCCGCTACTACTCGGTGATCTACCAGGCGATCGACGAGATCCAGAGCGCGCTCAAGGGCATGCTCAAGCCGATCTACGAGGAGAGCCAGCTGGGCCGCGCCGAGATTCGCGCGCTGTTCCGCTCGTCGAAGGTCGGGATCATCGCCGGTTGCCTGGTCCAGTCGGGGGTCGTGCGGCGCAACGCCAAAGCCCGGTTGTTGCGGGACAACATCGTGGTGGCCGAGAACCTCACGGTGTCCTCGTTGCGACGGGAGAAGGACGACGTCACCGAGGTCCGCGACGGCTACGAATGCGGTCTGACGCTGACCTACTCCGACCTCAAAGAGGGTGACGTCATCGAGACCTACGAGCTGGTGGAGAAGGAGCGCGTTTAGGCCTATGAGCTCCGACAAGCTGAACCTACGGCGGCATGGCTGACCCGGCGCGGGCGCGCCGTCTGGCCAAGCGGATCTCCGAGATCGTCGCCTCGGCGATCGAGTACGAGATCAAAGACCCCGGTTTGGTAGGAGTCACCATCGTCGACGCCAAGGTGTCCGGCGACCTTCATGACGCGACGCTGTACTACACGGTGATGGGTTCGACCCTCGATGACGAACCCGACTACGCCGGGGCCGCCGCCGCGCTGGAGCGCGCAAAGGGTGTGCTGCGCAGCAAGGTCGGCGCCGGCACCGGGGTGCGCTTCACGCCGACTCTCACCTTCATCCGCGACACGGTGTCGGACTCGGTGCAGCGAATGGAGGAGTTGCTGGCGCGAGCGCGCGCGGCGGACGCCGACGTGGCCCGGGTTCGGCAAGGAGCGAGACCGGCCGGCGACGCCGATCCGTACCGTACGACCGACGATGACACGCTCGGTGACGGGGCACCAACCGATGACGGAGAAGGCGCCGGTGACGACGAGCAACACACAGACTGAACCCGCTGCGACACACCGCGTCGACGCGGTAGGCGCCGCCAAGGTGCTGGACGCCGCGGCGACTATCGGGGTGCTGTGCCATGTGCATCCCGACGCCGACACGATCGGTGCGGGCCTGGCGCTGGCGCTGGTGCTAGACCGCTGCGGCAAATCCGTTGAGGTCAGCTTCGCGGCGCCGGCGGCGCTGCCGGAGTCGTTGCGGTCACTGCCCGGCGGCCGGCTGCTGGTGGATCCCGCTGCGATGCGCCGCGACGTCGATCTGGTTGTGACCGTTGATATCCCCAGCATCAACCGGCTCGGCGACCTGCGCGACATGGCCGGCGACGGGCACGACGTGCTGGTGATCGATCACCACGCCTCGAACCAGCTGTTCGGCACCGTGAATTTCGTGGAACCCTCGGCGGATTCGACCACGATGATGGTCGCCGAGCTGCTCGACGCCTGGGGTAAGCCAATCGACACCGAGGTGGCCTACTGCCTCTACGCGGGCCTGACCACCGACACCGGCTCGTTCCGCTGGGCCAGCGCGGCCGCGTACCGGCTGGCGGCGCGCCTGGTCGAGCTGGGCATCGACAATGCGGAGATCACCCGGTCGCTGATGGACACCCATCCCTTCGCCTGGCTGTCGATGCTGTCCCGGGTGTTGGGCTCGGCACAGCTGCTGCCCGAGGCCGCCGGTGGCCGCGGCCTGGTCTACGCCGTCGTCAGCAACGAGGAGTGGACGAAAGCGCGGCCGGAGGAGGTCGAAAGTATCGTCGACATCGTCCGCACCACCGAGCAGGCCGAGGTGGCCGCGGTGTTCAAAGAGATTGAGTCGCAACATTGGTCGGTGTCGATGCGGGCAAAATCCGACGTCGATTTGTCGGCGGTTGCGTCGACGTTCGGTGGTGGTGGACACAAGCGGGCTGCCGGCTACTCGACGACCGGTTCGGTTGACGAGGTCGTGGCCGCGCTGAGCGCCGCCCTGGGGTGAACGAACCGGTCCCGTCGCAACCGGGTGGCCGTCAGATCGCGCAGTTGGCGCTTCCTGCCCTGGGTGTGCTGGCCGCCGAACCGCTCTATCTGCTTTTCGATACCGCCGTGGTCGGCAGACTCGGCGCGCTGAGCCTGGCAGGAGTTGCCATCGGGGGACTGGTCCTGGGCATGGTCGGATCCGACCTGACATTCCTGTCCTACGGCACCACCGCGCGTTCGGCCCGGCATTTCGGTGCCGGCGACCGAAATTCGGCGGTGGCCGAAGGCGTGCAGGCGACCTGGTTGGCGCTGGGCCTGGGTGTGCTGACCGTCGTCGCAGTGCAGGCCGCGGCGGTGCCGGTGGTGTCCGCCATAGCTGGCTCACGCGGCATCACGCACGCGGCGCTGCCCTGGCTTCGCATCGCGATCATCGGTGCACCCGCGATCCTGGTGTCCCTGGCCGGCAACGGCTGGTTGCGTGGCGTGCAAGACACCGTTCGCCCACTGCGCTACGTGCTCGCCGGCTTCGGCCTGTCGGCGCTGCTGTGTCCGTTGCTGGTGTTCGGGTGGCTGGGCTTTCCCCGGCTGGGTTTGGCCGGCTCGGCCGTTGCCAACCTGGCCGGTCAATGGCTGGCCGCCCTGCTGTTCGGGCGTGCGCTACTGGCGGAAGGGGTGCCGCTGCGACTCGATGGCGTTGCGCTGCGTGCCCAGATCGTCGTGGGCCGCGACCTGTTGGTGCGCACAGTGGCTTTCCAGGCGTGCTTCGTTTCGGCTGCCGCGGTGGCGGCCCGATTCGGCGCTGCGGCGCTGGCCGCCCACCAGGTGGTGCTGCAGCTGTGGGAGTTCCTTGCGCTGGTTCTCGATTCGTTGGCCATCGCGGCGCAGGCGTTGGTCGGCGCAGCGCTGGGCGCCGGTGATGTTCCGCTCGCGGCGGCGACGGCGCGGCGAGTGACGGTATGGTCGGCGATCGGCGCGACGGCCCTGGCCGCCGTGTTCGCCGCTGGTGGCGGCGTGCTGCCTCGGCTGTTCACCGACGACCGGTCGGTGCTGGCTGCGGTCGGCGTGCCGTGGTGGTTCATGGTCGCCCAATTGCCCTTTGCGGGTGTCGTTTTCGCGCTGGATGGGGTGCTGCTCGGGGCCGGGGATGCGGCGTTCATGCGCACGGCCACCGTGGTCAGTGCGTTGGTCGGCTTTCTGCCGCCGATCTGGCTGTCGCTGGTGTTCGGCTGGGGGCTGGCCGGCATCTGGTCCGGGCTGAGCATGTTCGTCGTCTTACGGCTGATCTTCGTCGGTTGGCGTGCGCTATCAGGTGATTGGGCGGTGACCGGCAAATGACGAGTGAGCGTGAGCGAATGCTCAGCGGCCAGTTGTACCGCGCCGACGATGCCGAACTGGTCGCCGGCCGAAAGTCGTGTCAGCGTCTACTCGCAACCTTCAACGCCGGCAACCCCGATGTGCTACGACAATTGCTCGGATCGTTGGGCGAAGGTAGTGCGGTACTGCCGCGATTTCTGTGCGACTACGGCGCGCAGATCGCCATCGGCGCCGCATGTTTCGTCAACTACGACGCGATCTTCCTCGACAGCGCATCGATCACTGTCGGCGACCACGTGCAGATCGGTCCGCGGGTGCAGCTTGTCACGGCGCTTCACCCCGTCGACGACCATCAGGCCCGCCGAGCGGGCTTGGAGTCCGCGGCCCCGATCGTCATCGGGGACAACGTCTGGCTGGCGGCCGGCGTCATCGTCTGCCCGGGGGTCACCATCGGCGAGAATTCGGTGATCGGGGCGGGAAGTGTTGTGGTGAGCGACATTCCCGCAGATGTGCTGGCGGCCGGCAATCCATGCCGGGTGATCAGAGCGCTCGGCGATTAGTGGCAGTGCTTTTCTGGCGGCGCCGCAGAATTGATCGTGGGTATCTGGCATATCCGCGCCGCGGCCAGACGGGGTCACACCGCAGCAGGCGGCCTTCGCCATCCGGCGGCCGCCTAACCCGTCGTCACCTAGTAAAGACGGGGATCGGGCGTCGACGAGTGGCGTTGTACCAGAACGCGTTCATCGCGGTCATGGCGGTGTCGTGGGTGATCAGCCAGTGCCCGTCGTGATCGACCAGCACGATCGGCCCGGGGCTGCTGAATTGATGAAACGAACCGGTGGTGGCCAGCGTGGCTCCCGCCAAGTTGTCGGGCGCGGGCTGGATGTCGGTCACGACGAACGACAACGGCACGATATTGACTGCTTGCATCCGGTGCAGATGGTCATCGATGGTGGCGGCTTCCTCAGGACTGAAGGGCGGCGTGACCACGTTGCCCTTGTCGACCGCAGGAATATTCGGATCGGTCAGCTCAGACATGATGGCCACGACCTGATCGACGGTGGGAACCGGGCCCGCACACGCGGGCTGGCCGGGATCCCCGCAATCCGCGCGCGCCGGCGCAGCAACACCAACCAGCGACGCAGCAACCATCAAGGTAATGACAGCAAACCTCATAGCCCCACGCTAGGTGCGTCAGCTGACAACAACCAGTGTGCGACCGGCCCCGGGAACTCGCCTACCGGGATCACCCCATCGGGGTCAGGGCAGGGCGGTGCCGCCAAGACGCCACCGCGGAGTCATGCGCCGACGACAGTCAGAATGCCGCTAACGCACCTGCGCGCGACCGCGCTGCAACACCGCCTCGCGGTTGGCGGCGATGTCGTCGCCGGAGGTCCGAAACGCCCGCGCCGCCGCCGCTTCCAGCCACAGCCCCTCGCTGGTCTGCGACTCGTCGATGCGGTGATACGACGACAACAGTGCGCGCACCGCGTCCTGGTTGTTACCGACGATGCTGTCGGCCACCTTGCGTGCGGCGGGCAGCAACTCCTCGTGCGGCACCACCTCGGTCACCAAGCCGGCGCGCAGCGCGTCCTGGGCCGACAGGTAGTCGCCGGTCATGCTCATCCGGCGGGCCAGTCCGACGCCGACCTTCTGGGGGAGTCGCACACTCAGGCCCCAGGTGGGCAGCAGGCCGACGCGGGCGTGGGTGTCGGCGAATCGTGCGTGCTCGGAGGCGATCAGGATGTCGCAGTACAGCGTCAGCTCGAGGCCGCCGGTCACCGCGGCGCCGTTGATGGCGCCGATGACGGGCTTGCTCAGCGACGGCCAGCGCGGCGAGATGTCCGGCAACGCGGTCTGTCCGCCCAGTTCTTTGAGGTCCAGACCGGCGCAGAACACCGGGTCGGTGCCGGTGATGATGACGACGTCGACGTCATCATCGGTCTCGGCGTCGGCCAGCGCGCCGAAGAACTGGTCGCGCAGCGCCGCCGACAGCGCGTTGCGGGATTGCGGCCGGTTCAAGGTCAGGGTGCGCACCCGCTCGTCGGTGTGGATCAGGAGAATGTCGTCATTGGCCATGAGAGCAACCGTAGTCACTGGTCGATTTATGGTTGACGGATGTGCCCGAACATCGCCGAACTGAGCGTGCTCCAACCGCCGGCGACCATGCCCGCACTCAAGGAGTGGAGCGCGGTGGTGCACGCGCTGCTGGGAGGCCGCCAACAGGTGCTGCTGCGCAAGGGCGGCATCGGCGAGAAGCGTTTCGACAGTGCAGTGGCCCGGGAGTTTCTGCTCTTCCCGACCGTGGCGCACAGCCACACCGAGCGGATACGACCGCAGTTTCGCGACCTGATCGACACCGCGGCGCCCGACAGCAACGACGACCGGCTAGTCGTTCGGGCGGCGGCGAAAGTGGTGGCTGCGCTTCTGGTCAACCGGCCCGACAATATCGATGCGATCGAAGATCTGCACATTTGGACCGCCGAGTCGGTGCGTCGCGAGCGGTTGGACTTTCGTCCGAAGCATCGGCTCGCCGTGTTGGTGGTACAGGCCGTCCCGCTGGTCGAGCCGATCGAACTACCGCGGATCCCCGAGTACGCCGGATGCAAAAGCTGGGTTTCGCTGCCGCTGGCTGACCCCCCGCTGGGCACCCCGGTGTACGACGAGGAGACACTGCGGGCGGTCGCCGAGCGGGTGCGCGACGCCGTCGAATAGCGTTGCCCATCAAGGTGTCTGGTCGACGAGCACCGCGCCTTCGGGCCAGTCGCCGATCGTGCCCAGCGAAGTCGGCTCGCCGGCCGCTGTCAGTCGTACGACGTCAGCCAGCTGTGCCGGGGCGTCGCACTGGAGGTAGTGATCGGCGCTCGGCAGTATCCAGTAGCGGTTCAAGCCGGGCTTTTCTCTGAGGAACTCCTGCCAGACGTAGTTTGCGACCCGGATCGGGGCGACAGCGTCGTGCAGGCCCCACACCAGGGTCGTGTTGACGTTGCTGACCGAAAGCGCTTGGAGCCAGTTGGTTTCGTCGGCGGCGCGTTCGTGGAGGTACCGAATCGTGTCGGGCAGCACCGCGATCTGGTCGTTGTGAGCGAAGCATCGCGCCAGCGCAGCGATTTCGGCGTCGCCGGTATCTCGTCGCGGCATGAAGGTCGTCATGCCCATGCCCGCAGCCAACATCTCCGGTGTGGTGGCGCGAGCCGTGCTGCGGGCGACGGTCGGATCCAGCAGTGCCTTCTGGAACCCGGTCAGATTGGCAAGGGGGAGATAGATGTTGGCGTTGGTGAAGATGACCTCGGATGGCGGGCTCGCGTCCTCGAGCTCGTCGAACATCGAGAGCGCGATCATGCCGATGCTGCTGCCGCGGTCGTGGGTCAGCATCGCGTAGTCGCTGAGCTGCCAGTGCGTCGTGATCGCGTGGATCAGCAGGCGCGCATCGTCGTACAGCGAATACACGTACGGCGCGGCTGGCTTGTCGGACAGGCCGTAACCGGGAAAGTCGAGCAGGAAGATGTCGAAGTCGGAGTCGAGTTCGCGGGTCAGTTTCAGGAAGTCAATGCTTGCCGTCGGGAAGCCGTGCACGCAGACCAGAGCCGGCGCTCCGGGTGTGCCGCAGCGGCGGGTGAACACGCTGACCGCTGCGCCGGAATTGGCAGCTGTCGTCGAGCACCAGCGAAATTCCCCTCCGCCGCTTCGCCATTCGTCGAAGGCGTCCATCACGACCCGACCGGGAACACGACCCGGGACGCACCGAAGCGCACCTCGTGGGTGGACGGGGTGAGGCGGCTGCCCGTCGACGACGGCTCCCCGTTTCCGAGGTTGCGGTCGAAGCGCGGATGGCAGCCGCCGGCGATCAGCACCCGGATGCGGGTCCCGGCGCGGAACCGATGCGAGATCGCATCCAGCTCGAGGCGAACGTGGTCGGTCGCCTCGGTCAGCCGCCGGTAGCCGTCGCTGACGTTGCGCGAGCGTCCCGCGGCGTCGACCTCGCTGATCCGGACGAACACGTCCACGTACGGGTTGTCGGAACTGTGCGCCAGCTCGGCGATCGGGTTGCCGTGCACGACAAGGTCCTCGGCGAGCACGTCGCCGGTGAAGCTGAGCACGTCACGTCGCGACGCCAGCGCGGTGTCGTCGCGATAGCCGCCGTCGGGCGACAGCAGTCGGCCCCCGACGGTGGGAGTCGGGTCGGCCGGGTCGTAGCGAAAGCTCGCCGAGGATCCAGCCGGGGGCGCCGTGTCGGCCAGGCCGCCGCCCGGACCGAGGTACAGCGGTCGGTCGGTGGTTGTCGGCGGCCAGTCGGGCAATTCACGCCAGCCCTCGTGGGAAACCCAGCACCGAAACCGGCTGGACCGCGCGGTGGCCGGGCGGCCGGCGAGGTGGTGATCCAGCCAGGCCTGGGTTTCGCCCAGGACGGTGGACAAACCGGCGACCAGCAGCTGGGTGTGGGTCCACGGGCCCATGGTCAGCGCGACGTCGACGCCACGCGTGCGAAGATGCCGGAATTGTTGCAGCGTCTGGGTTAGGAACAAGTCCTGCCAACCGCTGACCAGCAGCAACGGTACCTGGATCCGGTCGAGTGCGGAGTCGACTCTCAGCGGCTCCCAGAACGGGTTGTCCTTCGCCGGCGGAGTCAGCCAGGACTCCCACCATGGCGCCGCGTCGCCGAGCAGTGCGCGGCCAGCGGCGCCCAGCGGCGCCTCACCAGCGGCCCGCACAACGCTTCTCTGGGCCCGCAGTTGCCGGATGCCGGCGCGAATTCGGCCCGGATCTTCCTGATGGGCCACCAGGTTGCTCCAGCCGAGTAAGTCGTTGACCGTGAACGCGCCGGTGCCCCACGCCGACAAGCCCATATTGTGCGGACCGGCAACGATCACACTGGTGACGAGTTCCGGCGGCGGATCCTCCAGCAGGGCGAACTGGGTGAACCCGAGATAGGAGATTCCGATCGTGGCGAAGCGGCCGGTGAACCACGGCTGGCGGCGCATCCATTCGACGGTGTCGGCGCCGTCGGCGGCTTCGTTGGCCATCGGCGAGAAGTCTCCGCCGGAGCCGAATGTCCCTCGTACGCTTTGCAACACCACGCGATAGCCGCGGGCGGCGGGTATGTCGGCGAACACCATCGAGAAGGGAAACGCTCGGCCATAGGGGCCGCGAGCCAACAGGGTGCCGACCACCTCTCCGGTGGGTTCGTAAACGTCGGCAACCAGCTCGACACCGTCGCGCATCGGAATCTTGACCGCGCTCACGGTGTATTTCGTGGTCGGGGCGGGCAGCCGTAGTGCCCGGGACAACCCGCGGGCGACAAGTCGTCGGGGCAGTGTGCGCAGCGTCGAGCCCGCGGGAGGGTTGGAGGTGGTCGTCACCGCTTCAGGTTATGGGGGTGACGGCGATCGCGGGTTCAGAACTTGTAGTACGGCGAAAGCTCATTGGCGCGCTGCAGGTTGGTCGCCGGGCAGTCGACTTCGGGGCTGGAGTAGATCGTCGAGTAGAACAGCGACTGCTGGATGATCCCGTAGCTGGTCTTGAAGGCCACCATGCAGGAGAAGTAGAAGTAGCTGTTGTGGTAGGTCGGCTTGAGGTTCCACCACTGCGCGGCGCGGTGGCCGTTGATCGTGGTCTCGACGGCGTCGGCGGGCAGTGACTGGTCGTATTTGCGCCAGACGATCGGTTCGACGGCCAGTTGGTAGTTGCCGGCGTCGAAGTGGCAGCGCAGCCCCTCTTCGGGTATCGGCGGGGTGAAGCCGAGGCCCAGCCGCTGGACCACGTCGAAAGGGATGTCTCGACAAGGGTCGAACGGGCTCGGGTCGGTGGTCGCCACGATCGGGCTTTTCATGGTGGTGGGCGGGGCCATCGGGGCGGCCGTGGACCGCAGGTCCACCCTGGGGCCGCCGACGGTGGCCGGCGGCGCGCTCTGCCACGTCACGACCACCGCCGTGAACAAGGCGCCGAATGCTGCCAGCAGGCGCAGCTTGCCGACCATCGTGCCCCCTCGGGTCATGTGACGTCTGCGGGGAGTTTACAAGTCACATCCGCGCCGCCACAGCGTAAACGAGAACCTGTTCTAGTCCATTGCGCCGCCACGCCGGCAGAGCGGCAACGACCAGCCGTTAGGCTGGGGAGTCGTGGCGTGGCAAGAACACGGGCAGCAGCCCCCGACCGCACGACAGCCGACGCTGTGGGCGGTATCGGATTTGCACACCGGCCACATGGGGAACAAACCGATCACCGAGTCGCTGTATCCGTCGACGCCGGAGGACTGGCTGATCGTGTGTGGCGACGTCGCGGAACGGACCGACGAGATTCGCTGGGCGCTGGACCTGCTGCGACGTCGGTTCGCCAAGGTGATCTGGGTGCCTGGCAACCATGAGCTGTGGACCACGAACAAGGACCCGATGCAGATCTTCGGCCGGGACCGCTACGACTATCTGGTCAACATGTGTGACGAGTTGGGTGTGGTGAGTCCCGAGCATCCCTACCCGGTGTGGACCGAGCGGGGCGGGCCGGCGACCATCGTGCCGCTGTTCTTGCTCTACGACTATTCGTTCCTGCCGACGGGCGCGACGACCAAAGCCGAGGGTCTGGCGATCGCGCGGGAGCGCAATGTGGTGTGCACCGACGAATTCCTGCTCTCCCCGGAGCCCTACCCGACGCGCGAGGCGTGGTGCCAGGAGCGCGTTGCGGCCACCCGCAAGCGTCTCGACGACCTGGACTGGATCAACCCGACCGTGTTGGTCAACCATTTCCCGATGGTCCGCCAGCCCTGCGACGCCTTGTTCTTTCCGGAGTTCTCGCTGTGGTGTGGAACCACCGAGACCGCGGACTGGCACACCCGCTACGACGCCGTGTGTTCGGTGTACGGGCACCTGCACATTCCGCGGACCACCTGGTATGACGATGTGCGCTTCGAAGAGGTGTCGGTGGGCTATCCGCGCGAATGGCGTCGCCGCAAGCCCTACAGCTGGCTGCGCCAGATTCTGCCGGATCCCAAGTATGCGCCCGGCTTTCTCAACGACTTCGGCGGGCACTTTGTGATCACCGAGGAGATGCGGGCTCAGGCTCAGCAGTTCCGTGACCAGCTGCGTCAGCGGTAGGCCGATGCCGCTGACCAGCTTGATGTCTGCGGTGCTGCCCAGCGCCGCCGACCTGGCGTGCGCCGAATTGTATTCCGATCCGCCGGGATTGGCGCCGATGGCCGAAGAAGAACCACTGATCGAGCGGTCGGTGGCCAAGCGGCGCAACGAGTTCGTCACCGTCCGTTACTGCGCACGTATTGCGTTGGGCGAGCTCGGATTTCCACCGGTTCCGATTCTCAAGGGGGAGAAGGGCGAGCCCTGCTGGCCCGACGGCGTGGTCGGCAGCATCACCCACACCGCGGGTTATCGCGGCGCGGTGGTCGGTCGTGCGGGCGCTGTTCGTTCGCTGGGCGTGGACGCCGAACCACACGATGCGCTGCCCGACGGCGTGCTGGACGCGATCAGTCTCCCGGGCGAGCGTGCCGAGATCGCGGCCCTGCCCGCGGGTATGCATTGGGACCGAATTTTGTTCTGCGCCAAGGAGGCAACCTACAAGGCTTGGTTCCCGTTGACCAAGCGTTGGCTCGGCTTCGAAGACGCGCACATCATCTTCACCGTCGACGAATCCGGTACTGCCGGCGGGTTCGAATCCACGATTCTGATCGACGGAGGCACGCTTTCGGGCCCGCCGTTGCGCACCCTGGCCGGGCGGTGGTCGGTGGCCCGCGAGTTGGTGCTCACCGCGATCACCTTATGACTGCGGGTCTTGTCGTCGTCGACAAGCCGGCCGGCATGACGAGTCACGACGTAGTGGGCCGCTGCCGGCGCATTTTCGGCACCCGCCGAGTGGGGCATGCCGGGACGCTGGATCCAATGGCAACCGGAGTCCTGGTGATCGGGATCGACCGGGCGACCAAGATCCTCGGCCTGGTGACCGAAACCGCGAAGTCTTACACGGCCACGATCAGGCTTGGCCAGGCCACGTCCACCGAGGACGCGGAAGGCGAAATCACGCAACAGATTTCGGCTCAGGAAGTTACCGACGACGCTATCGAGGCGGCGATCGGGAGACTGCGCGGCGATATCGCGCAGGTCCCGTCGGCGGTCAGCGCCATCAAGATCGGCGGGCAGCGCGCCTACCGGTTGGCCCGCGAGGGCCACACCGTCGAACTGGCTGCCCGGCCGGTGCGCATCGATCGGTTCGACGTGACTGCGGTGCGTCGCCACGACCAACTGGTCGATGTCTGCGTCGAGGTGGATTGCTCCTCGGGTACCTACATTCGCGCGCTGGCCCGCGATGTCGGCGCGACGCTGGGGGTAGGGGGGCACCTGACTGCCCTGCGACGCACCCGGGTTGGCCGATTCGACTCCGGCCAGGCCGTTTCGCTCGATGATCTGGCCGAACGGCCCGCGCTGAGTGTGACTCTCGACGAGGCGTGTCTACTGCTGTTCGCGCATCGAGCACTTTCCGAAGACGAAGCAGACTCCGTCGCCAACGGGCGCCCGCTGCAATCGGCCGGCATCGACGGCGTTTACGCCGCGCACACCGTCGACGGCCGGGTGGTGGCTTTGCTGCGCGACGACGGCAGCCGGACCAAGTCGGTCGTCGTGATCCGCCCGGCGAACTTATAACGGCGCGTGGGGGAGCAGTGTGGAGGAGCTTTGTCCGGTAACATTCCAGTGAGAATGTAACTGGACCGAACGGGAGCGGGCGGTAGAAGACGTGACGGAAGTCGGCGAACGACGCGTCAGGCGCACGCAGGCAGAACGCAGCGCCGCCATGCGCACCCGTCTGCTCGACGCGACGATCGAGTGTCTGGTGACCTATGGATACGCCGGCACCACGACACCACGCGTCGCCGAACGCGCCGGCGTCACCCGGGGAGCGCAGATCCACCACTTCCGCTCGAAGGAAGATCTGGTGGTCGCAGCGATCGAGCATCTCGCTCAGCAACGCGTCCAGGCGGCCATGCGCGAGTTCGGGCGCATGCAAGCCAGTAGTGATCCCGTCTCGACGGTGCTGGATTTCCTCTGGGAGGCCCACCAGGGCCCGATGTTCGTTGCCACGGTGGAACTTTGGGTCGCCGCACGTACTGACTCGGTGCTGGCCGGTCACGTCGAACGGGTGGAGCCGTTGGTCAACAGCACCCTGATCTCGGCGATCGCGCAACTGGTGCCCGATCACGCCATGCGCAAAGATCTGCGCAACTTCGTCTACACCGCGATGGACGCACTGCGGGGGATCCTGCTCGCGAGTTTCGTCGACCGCGACTCCGCTCGCTCGCGCAGGAGATGGGACCGCGCGTGCGAGCAAATGCGGGTCGTTGCCGATGGCCTGCTGACGGCAGATTCGCGCGACTGAGCGCTCGAGTTCCACGACGCCACCGAGCGCCGAGTTACTGACAGCCATCGCCCATTGCAAAGATACAATCAGGTGTGTATGTTTTGTGGCCAAGGGCTAATGCAAGGGAGCGTGATGTCAAACAAGGTCTACGTCATCGGTGTGGGGATGACGAAGTTCGAAAAGCCGGGCCGCCGGGAGAACTGGGACTACCCGGACATGGCGCGCGAGTCCGGCACCAAGGCGCTCGA
>NZ_JBYCLD010000393.1:0-3559 GCF_057473725.1 Mycobacterium sp. TH-M11
GCGGTCAACCGGTGACCGATCGACTCGGCCACGATCAGCCTCCGATGGTCGGGCGTGATGACCATGCCACCGGGCGACTCCAGGCCGGTCGCCGCCACGGTGACGGTGCCGTCGGGGTCGACCCGCAAGATCACCCCGCCCGCGCGCGCCCGCGACCCGATGTAGGCCCGGCCGACGTGGTCGACGGCCATGTCGCCGAGGTCGGCGGGAGCCAACGCGCTCAAATCGGCCACGGCGCTGACGGTTTCGCCGTCGTAGGCCAGCAGCTGGCGGTCTTGGGCGGACACGATCAGCAACGTGCCGTCCGGCCGGAATCCCAGTCCAGAGGGCGCTCGCCCGGGCAACGGCAGGGTAGTCAGCGCCCCGCCGGCGGTGACCGTGTGCACGGCCTCGCCGAGCATGTCGGAGAACCACAGCAAGCCCTCGAACCAGCGCGGGCCCTGGCCGAAGCAGAAGCCGGTCGCCAGCGGGGCCAGCCCCTCAACCATGGCTGTCGTCATGATGCTCAACGTCGTCGCTCCTCTGCGGCGGGAAAGCGGCCGGCTGATCCTCCGGCTGACTTTACAGATTATCGTATAAATGTCACGCGGTAATTTGCAGGACATCGCCGGCGCTCAGCTAAGGAAAGCGGCAGATGAAATTCACCATCACCCACCCGATGTACAGCCACCCCTACAACCCGGAGTTGGTCACCGGTGCGGGCATCGCGACTGTGGCTGCCGCCGCCGAGGCCGCCGGCATCCACGGCTTCGGGTTCACCGACCATCCCGCACCCACGCAGCGCTGGCTGGAGGCCGGTGGCCACGACGCGCTGGATCCGTTCGTGGCGATGGGATTCGCCGCCGCCCACACCACAACGCTTCGGCTGATCCCCAACATCGTGGTGCTGCCGTATCGAAACCCGTTCGTGGTGGCCAAATCCGGCGCCACACTGGACCTGCTGTCCGAGGGCAGGTTCACGCTGGCGGTCGGCGTGGGCTATCTCAAACGCGAATTTGCCGCTGTTGGAGTCGATTTCGAGGAGCGCGCGACGTTGTTCGACGAGGCGCTGGACGTCATCCGGGCCATCTGGACCAGTGACGACGTCAGCTTCGAGGGCAAGCACTTCAGCGCGAAAGGAATCACCGCGCACCCGCGGCCGGTGAGCGATCCGCATCCACCGATCTGGATCGGCGGCAACACCGGCGCGGCCCGGCGCCGGGTGGCGGACAAGGGCGACGGCTGGTGCCCGTTCGCCGCGTCGCCCGGGCTCGCCCGGACCGCGGGCACGGCGGCACTGGACTCTCTCGACGCGCTGTCCGAGGGTATCGACGACCTACGCCGCCGGCTTGATAAGGCGGGCCGGGACCCCGGAGGCGTCGACATCGTGTTCGGCAACTTCGAGGGCGGCAGCCCGGCCGGCGACGATTTCAACCCCGACGCCTACCTGGCCGGGTTGGAGCGTTTGGCCACGCTCGGCGTCACCTGGACACAGGTGGGCCTGCCCGGCGACAGCCTGGCACACGCCCTCGAAGTCATCGATCGGTTCAAGACCCTGGTCATCGACGCATTGTAAGGCACTCGAAGGCTTTACAACTTTCAGCGAGAATGTCATTCTCGCTACGTGACAACTGACTCTGAGCGGGCGCACTGGTCGGTCGCCGGGCTGCTGGACCTGTTCGACGCTCGCCCGTCCGAGGACGGCCGGTTCATCGCCGACACCGGCATCGTGGCCGAGGATGAACGTCAAGTGGTCGAGGGCACCCAGGTGCTCGCGCAGGTGATTGTCGCTGTCGCCAAACGGTTTCCGGAGAAGTCGGTGCGCTCGGTGCATGCCGTGTTCGCCCGGGCCGTGCTGGTCGGGCCGCCGGTCGACATCGACATCGACGTCGTCGCCGAGGGCCGGTCGACGGCCACCGCGGTGGTGGCCGTCTCGCAGAACGGACGCCGCGCCATCACGGTGACCACGCTGCTCGACGTGCCGTCCGCTGATGTCATCCGTCACCACCTGCCGCGCCCGGAGGTGACCGCACCGCGCGGGGCCAACGACGGCGGGATGCCGATGACCGGCCGGGAACTGCGACTGGTCGACGTGGTGGACGTCAACAGCCCCGACGAGGTCGGGCCCCCGGAGTTGTACGCCTGGTTGCACTACGACCCGATCCCGAACCGCGACGACCTGGCCAAGGCGTTGGTCGCGTATTTCACCGGCCACCTTGGCATTTCGACCACGATGCGCGCCCACGAAGGCATCGGGACCGCGCAGTCGCATCTGACCGTGTCGACCGCGCCGATGACGGTGTCGGTCAGCTTCCACGAACCGGTGACGTGGACGGGGTGGCTGCTGTACACCCACGAGAGCACCCAGGCGGGTGCGGGCATGTCGTATGTCCGGGGCACCGTGCACACCGAGGAGGGCGAGCTGATCGCATCCTTCGCGCAGGACGCGCTGATCCGTCCACTGCGCACCACCGACACGGCGATCAAAACCGAAGCGCGGCTGTAGTTCTCAGGGACGACCGCGACGCGCAATTACCTGATCATGTTTCTGGTCCCGCTCGACTCGAACGGGTAATTCCGCGAACACGTCCACCCGGGCGGGGTCGAAACTGATGAACCCCGTGATCGGTGAACTCTCTGGCGGCGGATCCGGGTAGCTCCACGCGACGTCTTCGATCTCGGCGCCATCGACCACCACCGACCAGTAGGTGGCCCAGCCCTTGTAATTGCAGTACGTCGACGAATTCGATTGCCGTAGAAGCTCAGTGCGCACGTACGCCGGGTCGACGTAGAGCCGCGGCTCGACAGCGGTCTCGAACACGATCACGGTGTCGTCGGTATCCACCAGCGTCGTGCCGGCCACCTCGACGTGCAGATGTCGGATGGTCGGCCGGCAGTCGACGCGGTGATACGGGTTGGGCGGGTAGTGCACCAGCGTGCGTCCCTCTTCGGTCCAGGTGTCGACCGCGTCCCAGGGTACGTTGACGAAACCGGGTGCCTCGGGCACCGGCGCACTCGGCAGATCGATCACCGCGTCGGCGGGAAACGCATAGCTCAGCGGGTGATCTCGACGGTGCACCAGCAGCGCCCGCTCGGTGTCGATCACCGTGGCGCCGTCGCGGACCGCCTGCACCCGTCGGGAGTGTGGTTCGACGAACACCACGTCGTCAGGCAGCGTCGGCGTGAACCAGCCCCGCGGATCGGTGCTGAACGGACCGCGTCCGGCCACCAGACTCACCCGGCCCTCCCTCGCGTTGGTTCGGCATTCGACGGTACTCGGCTGACCTGAACCGCCGGAGTGCTTATCGTGCTGTAGCGAAGTCGACGAGAGGATGCCCTAGATGGCCGGACCGATGGAAGGCGTCAACGTCGTTGAACTCGGGGTCTGGGTGGCCGCGCCCGCGACGGGCGGCATCCTCGCTGACTGGGGCGCCGACGTCATCAAGATCGAGCCGCCGACCGGCGACCCGGCCCGGACGTTCGGCCGCATGCTCGGCCTCGACGTCGACGTCAGCCCACCATTCGAGATGGACAACCGCTCCAAGCGAAGCATCGTGATCGACCTGACCACCGACCACGG
>NZ_JBYCLD010000394.1:0-5411 GCF_057473725.1 Mycobacterium sp. TH-M11
GTCCTAGGGGTCGCGCAATGTCTGCGCATCATGCAGATGACTGCGATTGCTGGACGGAACCGAGAATAACCTTCTTCGGTGCCGGAAGCAAGAAGCCAGTTCGCGGTGTCCGAGGACACTAGCTGGGAACCGCTACCCCAGAGCCCCAGCATACGCCATCGCCGACCGCCATCTCGCTGACCTGGAAGCCGTTTGCGGCCGCGTATTCCAGCACCTCGGCGGGCAGTTCGGACGCCGTGCTGAGCGCGATCACCGCCGGTCCGGCCCCGGAAAGCACAGCCGCTAGGTTGCAACGGCGTAACAGTTGCAGGTATTCCGCCGACGCCGGCATGGCCGGTGCCCGGTACGGCTGGTGGAGCACATCCTCGGTGGCCGCCATCAGCAGGTCGGGCCGTTCGGTAAGGGCCACCACCAGCAGCGCGGCCCGACTTACGTTGAAGCGGGCGTCCTCGTGACTGACCTGCGTCGGCAGCAGCACCCGGGCCTCGACCGTCGACGAACGCTGCACGGGAATGGCCGGAAAGAGGTGAATGTCGGGATGCAACCGGATCTGAGCCGCCGCGTAGGCGGGCGACCCGCCGCTGGTGTCGGTCCAGGACACGACGGCGCCACCCAGGACCGCAGCGGCTGCATTGTCGGGATGTCCTTCGAACTCCGATGACAGCTGGATCAGCTGAGCTTGGCTCAGCGGCGTCAAACCCGCTTGTGCGAGAAGTCCATTCACCGCGGCGAGGCCGCCGACGACCGCCGCAGCCGACGAGCCCAGGCCGCGAGAGTGCGGAATAGCGTTGCGACAGCGCACTTTCAAGCCCGCGGCGCCGACACCGGCCGCCTGCAACCCGCGCTGGATGGCGCGTACGACGAGATGGCCGGCGTCGCGCTTCAGCTCCCCGGCCCCCTCCCCTTCGACCTCGACGACCAGACCGGCATCTGTTGTCTCGACCATGACTTCGTCGTAAAGACTCAGCGCCAGCCCGAGGCTGTCGAAGCCTGGCCCGAGGTTGGCGCTGGAGGCGGGGACGACCGAGTTGCCCAGCAGCCCGGAGGCCAGCACTAGGCCAGCCCCAAGGTCGCGACGACGGCGACGGGGTCGACCGGGACCGGCTCCACCTTCGGCATGTCGCGCAACGCGGTGTCGGGGTCCTTGAGGCCGTTGCCGGTGACCGTGCACACCACCGTCGATCCCGGTTGCACCCAGCCGTCGTCGACCGATTTGAGCAGACCCGCGATGCTGGCCGCCGACGCCGGCTCGACAAAGACACCTTCAGTGAAGGCGACCAGGTGATATGCGGCCAGGATCTCGTCGTCGGTGGCGGCCAGGAAGCGCCCGTTGGACTCCTCCTGGGCGGCGACGGCGGGCCCCCACGATGCCGGCGAGCCGATCCGGATCGCGGTGGCAATGGTCTCGGGATTCTTCACCGGCACGCCGGACACCAGCGGAGCCGCGCCGGCGGCCTGAGTGCCGAGCATGCGCGGAAGCTTTTCGCTCACGCCGTCCGCGTGGTACTCGGTGTAGCCCTTCCAGTACGCGGTGATGTTGCCGGCGTTGCCCACCGGCAGAGCGTGAATGTCGGGCGCATCACCCAAGACGTCGACGATTTCGAACGCCGCGGTCTTCTGGCCCTCGATGCGAACCGGGTTGACCGAATTGACCAACGCGATCGTCGGGAAGTCGGCGACGATCTTGCGGGCCACCTCCAGGCAGTCGTCGAAGTTGCCGTCGACCTGAATGATCTTGGCGCCGTGCATGACCGCCTGCGCGAGTTTGCCCATCGCGATCTTGCCCTGCGGAATGAGCACGGCACAGGTGATGCCGGCGCGGGCGGCGTAGGCCGCGGCCGACGCCGACGTGTTGCCGGTGGACGCACACAGCACAGCCTGCTGACCGCGGGCCACCGCGTCGGTGACGGCCATGGTCATGCCGCGGTCCTTGAACGACCCGGTGGGGTTGAGCCCCTCGACTTTCAGGTGAACCGTGCAGCCGATCCGCTCGGAGAGCCGGGGCGCCGAAATCAGCGGCGTGCCGCCCTCGAGCAAGGTGACCGGCGTCCAGTTGTCGCCGACCGGCAGCCGTTCTCGGTAGGCCTCGATCAGGCCGGGCCACCGTCGGTGCACGGCTGTCTTGGAGGAAGTCATACGTTGGTTCCTTCCAACCGCAAGACGCTGGCCACGCCCTGCACTACGTCCAACTCGGCCAGCGCGTCAACGGTTTCGGACAGCGCGGCGTCGGTCGCGGTATGGGTGACCACCACCACGCGGGCTCCGACACGCCGCCCGTCTTCACCGACCACGCCTTCCTGACGCACCTCGGCGATGCTGACCTCGCGCTTGGCGAATTCCGCTGCGACCGTGGCCAATACGCCCGGCTTGTCCGCGACGTCCATGCTGACGTAGTAGCGGGTGGGAATCATGCCCATCGGCGCGATGGACAGTTGGGCGTATTTCGACTCTTTGGGCGCCCGGCTGCCGAGTACCCGGTTGCGGGCTGCCATCACCAGGTCGCCGGTCACCGCCGACGCGGTCGGCGCTCCGCCGGCACCCTGTCCGTAGAACATCAGCCGGCCGGCGGCCTCCGCCTCGACGACGACGGCATTGAAAGCGCCGCTAACCGTGGCGAGTGGGTGCTCCAGTGGCACCAATGCAGGGTAAACCCGAGCCGAGACCCGTTGTTGCCCGTCGTCTCCTGCGATCCGCTCGCAGATCGAAAGCAGCTTGATGGTGCAGCCCAGGGCACGCGCGGACGCGAAGTCGTCCGCGCTGATCTTGGTGATGCCCTCGCGGTAGACGTCGTCGGCGGTCACCCGGGTATGGAAGGCGATCGACGCCAGAATGGCGGCCTTCGCTGCGGCGTCGTAGCCTTCCACGTCGGCGGTCGGGTCGGCTTCGGCAT
Source organism: Mycobacterium sp. TH-M11 (assembly GCF_057473725.1). Taxonomy (NCBI): domain Bacteria; kingdom Bacillati; phylum Actinomycetota; class Actinomycetes; order Mycobacteriales; family Mycobacteriaceae; genus Mycobacterium; species Mycobacterium sp. TH-M11. The sequence goes on from NZ_JBYCLD010000394.1 coordinate 2,891, forward strand.
ACCCGAGCGCGCTCGCGTCGGCCAGCGCCTGCTCGTAGCTGGCGCCGGTACTGGCCATTTCGGACAGGATGTAGTTGGTGGTGCCGTTGACAATCCCGGCCACCCGCTGCACGGTGTCACCGGCCAGCGACTGCGTCAGCGGGCGGATCACCGGAATGGCACCCGCCACCGCCGCCTCGAAATAGAGGTCTACATGGGCGTTTTCGGCGGCCTGGGCCAGCTCACCGGTGGCCACCGACAGCAGCGCCTTATTGGCCGTCACCACGGACTTGCCGTGCTCCAGCGCGGCCAGGATCGCCTTGCGCGACGGTTCGACCGGACCCATCACCTCGACGACGATGTCGACGTCGTCGCGGGACACCAGTGCTTCGATGTCCTCGGTGAGCAGTTCGACGGGCACACCGCGGTCACCGGCCACGCGTCGAACACCGATGCCGCGCAGCACCAGCGGCGCCCCGACGCGGGCGGCGAGGTCGTCGGCGCTTTCCTTCATGATGCGGACAACTTCGCTGCCCACATTGCCAAGTCCCAATACCGCTACGCCGACCGGCTTTTCATCGCTTGCCACCGACTCACCTCACTTCCAGACTCAACAGATCGTCAACCGTCTCCCTGCGCAAGACCAGACGGGACTTTCCATCACGGACGGCCACCACTGCAGGGCGGCCGATCAAGTTGTACCGGCTCGACAGCGAATAGCAGTAGGCGCCGGTCGCCGCGACCGCGACCAGGTCACCGGGTGCTATGTCGTCCGGCACCCAGGTGTCGCGCACCACGATATCGCCGCTCTCGCAGTGCTTTCCGACAATCCGGGCCAGGGCGGGCTCGGCCTCGGTGGCGCGGGATACCAGTCGGACGTCGTAGTCGGCGCCGTACAGTGACGTGCGGATGTTGTCGCTCATGCCGCCGTCCACGCTGACGTAGCGCCGGTGCGCGGTCGCACTGACACCGACGTCCTTGACCGTGCCGACTTCGTACAGCGTCACCGTTCCCGGGCCGGCGATCGCGCGCCCGGGTTCAACAACCAGGCGCAGAACCGGCAGACCCACCGCGGCGGATTCGCTGCGCACGATGTCGCTGAGCTTGTCGGCAAGTTCACCCACCGGCGGCGGGTCGTCGTTGGGGAGGTACGAAATACCAAAGCCGCCGCCGAGATCGACCGTCGCGATCTGCGCGGTCTTGTCGACGCCGAACTCGGCGACCACGTCCCGCAACAGGCCGATCACCCGGTGGGCGGCGATCTCGAAGCCTCCGACATCGAAGATCTGCGAGCCGATGTGGCTGTGCAGACCGACCAGTCGAAGATTGTCGGCGGCGAAAACCCGCCGGATCGCGGCCATCGCGGCACCGTTGGCCAGTGACAGCCCGAATTTCTGGTCTTCGTGGGCGGTGGAGATGAACTCGTGCGTGTGCGCCTCGACCCCGACGGTGACGCGCACCAGGACGTCCTGGACGACGCCCGCTTCCCCTGCGATGGCGTCGAGTCGCTCTATTTCGATCATCGAGTCGACCACCACATGGGCGATGCCGATCTTGACGGCGGCGGTGAGTTCGGCGACAGATTTGTTGTTGCCGTGCAACGCGATTCGCTCGGGGGGAAAATCGGCGTGCAGCGCGACCGCGAGTTCGCCGCCAGTGCACACGTCGAGCGACAAACCTTCTTCGTTGATCCAGCGGGCGATCTCACTGGACAGGAAGGCCTTTCCGGCATAGTGCACGTTGGCGCCGCCGCCGAATGCGGCCGCGATCTCGCGGCAGCGCGACCGGAAGTCGTCCTCGTCGATGACGAACAACGGCGTGCCGTACTCCTGCGCCAAGGACTGCATCGAGACACCGGCAATGCTGACCATGCCATCGTCACCGCGAACCGCGTTGCGCGGCCATACATTCGGGGACAACTCCAGTAGCTCCTGGCCCGCACGCGGACACGGCGGAACGCCGGAGTGGTGGAACTCTTCGGCGTGCCGGGGCCCGGCCGGGTGCGCGTTCACATTCGCACCGGAGCACTGACGCCGAGGATGGCCAACCCGTTGGCGATCACCTGGCGGGTCGCCTGGCAGAGCGCCAGGCGCGCGGTGTGCAGTTCGCCGGCTTCCTCGTCACCCTGCGGCAACACCCGGCAGGCGTCGTAAAACCGGTGATAGTCACCGGCCAGATCCTCGAGATAGCGGCAGACCCGGTGCGGTTCACGCAGCGACGCAGCGGTATTCAGCACCCGAGGGAACTCGCCGAGGCTGCGGATCAGCGCGCCCTCCTTCTCGTGGGTCAGCAAATCGAGGTGGCCGGTGTCGGGGCTGAGTCCGAGCTCGGCGGCGTTGCGGGCCAGCGCGGAAAGCCGCGCGTGCGCGTATTGCACGTAATAGACCGGGTTTTCGCTGGACGCCGACGACCACAGCGCGAGGTCGATGTCGATCGGGGTGTCCACCGACGAGCGAATCAGGCTGTAGCGCGCGGCGTCGACGCCGATCGCCTCGACCAGGTCGTCGAGGGTGATCACGGTGCCGGCCCGCTTGCTCATCTT
>NZ_JBYCLD010000395.1:0-1652 GCF_057473725.1 Mycobacterium sp. TH-M11
GGCCGTGGAAGGGGGCCGCCGGCTGGTGGGGGGGGCGCCTTTCCAACTCAGCCTCTCCGCGCGGTCGGCTGACCTACCCTTGACTGGTTAGCGTCGCGGCCGGCCGGAGGGGCGTCGGCCCGTACGGATCGGAGTCGGCGGGTGGGGGGTCGGGTAATCCGCGCTTTGGGCGCGACGGTCATCGCGGTGGCGGTGCCGGCTTTTTCCGCTGTTCGGGCTCATGCCGATCCGGTCGTCGTCTTTCCCGGGATGGAAATCCACCAGGGCTCGCATCTGTGCACGCTGGGTTACGTGGACCCCAGGTTGAGGGTGGCTTTCAGCGCGGGCCACTGCCGCAGCGACGGCCCGGTGCTCGACCGCGACAACAAGGTCATCGGGAACGTTGCCACGTTTCGGGACAACACGCCCAACGGCGCATTCGTCAACACCGACCAGGAAATCTCGGACTACGAGTCGATCGTCCTGACGCCCGAGGTCACGGTCAACAACGTCATGCCCGATGGCCGCATGCTGCAGTCCGACCCGGGCCTGGTCGTCACGCGTGGCGAACCGGTCTGCCATTTCGGCGTCGGCAGCGGCGAGAGCTGCGGGACCGTGGAATCCGTCAACAACGGCTGGTTCACGATGGGCCACGGCGCAATCAGCCAGCAGGGTGACTCCGGTGGGCCGGTCTACCTCACCAACGGTCCCGGTCCGGCCAGAATCGTCGGGATCTTCAACAGCGTCTGGGGCAATTTCCCGACGGCGGTGTCGTGGCAGTCCATTACCCAGCAGGCTCGCCAGGACGTCGGAGCCGGCGGTCCGGCCATCTAAAACATGTCAGCCGTCAGCGCGAAGACCGGGATCGACGGCGCCGCGGCCGCGATCTGCTGGTCGCTGGAATCGGGTGTCAGCCCCGCGATGTGCCCTTTGACCTCCCAATACCACCTGTCCAAGTAGCGCCGCAACAGCTCGGGTTTGGCCGCATCGGCGACCTCGCTTGCCCGCGCCCCACGCCGACGCCAGCGCGGCCCAACCTCGACCGAGCCGGCCGCCCGGACGTTGCGCGCCCACTGGGTGTCACCCCGCGGGGAAACCAGGTAGTCGACGTCGGCGACGGTCAGCAGGTTGACCACCACGCTGCGAACCTCGCCGGTTTTGCGGCCGCGGACGCGCACAACGCGGCTGCCCGCCAGGCCGATGCCGACCTCGGCCAGCCATCGGACCAGCGTGTTGGCAGCTTTGGCGATCCCGTTGGGTTCGTCGTATCGCACCGGCACGAGTTGTCCCCTCTCGATGAAAAGAGAGCACCGCTCTCTGAAGACTTGACGTTGACACAGCCAAACCCAAAAAGCAAGAGCACCGATCTCTTTTATGCGAAACTTGCCCGATGGCAAAGCGGCGCGACTCGCGCGAGCGCATCGAGGCGCAGATCATAGAGAGCGGTCGGCGCCATCTGGTCGATCGCGGCGCGGCGGGGTTGTCACTGCGTGCGATCGCCCGCGATCTCGGCATGGTGTCCTCAGCGGTCTATCGGTACGTGTCCAGCCGAGACGAATTGCTGACGCTGTTGCTGATCGACGCGTATTCCGAACTTGCCGACGTCGTCGACGGCGAGCGCGCTGCCGCGCCAGATGCATGGAACGAGGACGTGCTCGCCATCGCGCGCGCCG
>NZ_JBYCLD010000396.1:0-2948 GCF_057473725.1 Mycobacterium sp. TH-M11
GACTGTTCCTGATCTGCATCGCCCAAGCGGGTCACTCCTTCTGGACCCGCGCGGATACGTAAGTTACTGCGCGCCAAAGGCGTTGCCTGCGATAGCCTGCCTGCGATACGCCGACGAGGTCAGCTCGATAGCATTGCCGCGGCACGAATTCGACTGAGCCGCCTACGATACCGGGGCCAGCGCGGGCCGCGGGGTGAAGGTGAGGTGCAGATCGGATAGCCCGCGCAGGATGTAGGTCGGCTCGAAGGTGTAGCGCCGCCCGTCCACCGGACCATGCCGGGTCTCGCTGATGGTGATGTCGGACATCCGGTCCAGGATGCGCTCGATCGAGACGCGGCCCTCGACCCGGGCCAGCGGCGCGCCCGGGCAAGAATGCACGCCGCGCGCGAACGCCATGTGTTCGCGGACGTTCTTGCGATCGATCTGAAACTCGTGCGGGTTCTCGAAGCGGCGGGGGTCGCGATTGGCGGCGCCGGGCAGGATCATTACAACCGTGCCGACCGGAATGTCAACGCCGCCAATGGTGGCCGCCTTGCGGGCGAGTCGGGAGTCGCTCTTGACCGGGCTCTCCATCCGCAGCGATTCCTCGATGAACCCGGGAATCAGGCTGCGGTCCTCGCGCAGCCTCTGCTGGACGCCGGGCCGGTCGCCAAGCGCCTGCAGGGCCGCCGAGAGCAGCTTGGCGGTGGTCTCCTGGCCGGCGGCGAAAAGAAATGTCGCCGAACGACTTACCTCGATCACCTCGGGCGTGGACCCGTCCGGATACTTCGCCGTCGCCAGCGACGTCAGCACGTCGTCGCGAGGGGAGCTGCGGCGGTCCTCGATGTAGGAACAGAACTTGTCGTCGAGCCACTCCAGCGGGTTGACGCCCACCGACTCCAAATCGAGCGAGCCGACCCGCGCGCCGGGACGGTCGGCGCCCAGCACCGAACGGAACTCCTTGTGGTCCTCTTCGGGAACACCGAGCAGGTCGGCGATCACCAGCGTGGCGAACGGCTTGGAGTACTCGCCGATGAATTCACACTCGCCGTTACCGAGAAACTCCTCGAGTTGGCGATCGGCCAGGCGCCACATGAATTCTTCGTTCTCCTTGAGCCGGCTCGGGGTGAGGAGCCGGCTCAGGATCGAGCGCGCCCTGGTGTGGTCGGGCGGGTCCATCGTCACCATGTGCTCGAACATCGGGAACTGACTGCGGTGGGCGTCGATCAGGGGGCCGAGATCATCCGAGCCCTCGATGTCGAACGGCAGCGGCGGGAACGGGCCGCCGAGCGCAACGATGTTGGAGAACGTCTCGGGATCCTTGTAGACCGCGTTGGCCTCTTCCCAGCCGGTGACCGCGACGACGTTGTAGTGCGGCAGGCGCAGCACCGGGTTCCGGCTACGCAGGTAATCGAAGTACGGGTGCGGATCGGGAACGAGCGACTGGTCGGTGAAGAAGTCGATCGAATCGAAGTTGCTCATGTACGCGGGCCTCCCGAGGCTGTCTACCCGTGGTATTCCGGACGGCGAGATGTGGTGCCGCCCAGGACTGTTTTCGCCAAATGTGCCGAACTTGCTGAGCACCTGCTTAGCATGGCGTTAATGTCGTGGTCAAGGCGACACCGTGGTTCGACGTTACGATCAGCCAGGTCCAGCAAATCTTCGGCGAGAGTGTGGAACCACGGCATGACTTCGGCCCGCAGGATCGGTGCACCGGACGCGAAGAACCGCGCGGTGTTGCTCGACGCCGCCGAGCAGTTGATGCTCGAAGAGGGTTATGCCGCAGTCACGTCGCGCCGGGTGGCGGAGCGGGCAGAGCTCAAGCCGCAACTGGTGCACTACTACTTCCGCACCATGGACGATTTGTTCCTGGCCGCGTTTCGCCGCCGCGCCGAAGAAGGGCTTGAGGTGCAGGCTCGGATGTTGCAGGCGCCGCAGCCGTTGTGGGCGTTGTGGCGGTTCAGCACCGACCCGGCGGCCACCGCCATCACCATGGAGTTCATCGCGCTGGCCAACCATCGCAAAGCGCTGAAGGCCGAGATCGCGCTTTACGCCGAGCGTTTTCGCGAAGAGCAACGCAAGGCGCTCACCACGATCCTCGAACGCTACGGGGTCGACCCGGTGAAATTCCCCCCGCTGGTGTGGTCGGTGCTGATGACCAGCGTGTCCCGCGTCCTGGTGCTCGAGCAGGCTCTCGACATGTCCGCCGGCCACCGCGAGACCGTTGCGATTGTCGAGAACTACCTCCGCCACCTCGAGGGCGATCCTGAGATCTAGCGAGCTCACCAGTTCCGCAGCGAACAGAGCGTGCCCTTGGGGCCGTCGTTGGATTTCACGACCTTGCCGTCGATGACGAGAGCGCAATGAAACATCGGCGTGCCCGGCTCCGTCCCGGTGCTGACCACGACCATGGCGTAGTCGTTGGGGTCGGTGAGCATCACCGGGGGCGACGTCCATGGGTGGCCCGGCCCGACGTCGGCCTGCACGTTGGGGGTGAACTGGTACGGGTTGTGGCTGTAGTCGGAGAATTTCGGCGGCTGCTGATCCAGGTAATAGATGTCGGCCCAGATCGGGTTCGCCGCGGTGATGACGTAGCGGACCTGATGCGTCGGCGGGTCGTCCGCTCGTGACGGCGCGGCGGTCCCGGCGGCGGTGACTGCCGCCACTGCCGCGCCCAGCACGGCTTTACCGATCGTTGTCATGGGCACCTCCGGCGCTCACTCACGGGCGATATTGGCGTTCTCCTGAATTAAGAATCGCGCACACGTTGCCTTCCGGACGACCCTAACGTCTGGCGGCTCGGCGCCGAAGCCAATGTGCAATATTGCTGCCGGATAGGGTGCATGGCGCTCGGGGACATGGCGCTCGGGGGCATTGCGGTAACCTGCCTGTGAGAATATCATTCTCACAAATGTGAAGGAGAATTTCATGGGGCAGTTGTCGCACAAGGTGGACGTGCCGTTCCCAAT
>NZ_JBYCLD010000397.1:0-33831 GCF_057473725.1 Mycobacterium sp. TH-M11
GCCCCGCCGGTGCCCGCCAACTCATAAACCTCACTGGTATCGGTGGCCTCAGCGATGTCACGCCTGGCCTGCTGGATGCGGCTGGTGATCGGGTCGCGGGCCGCGATCCACTCCCGCGCGCTGATCGCGCCGTCGGCATACAACCCGGCCAGCTCATCGAGGCGCGTTTGATCGGCCTCCACGGCCGCCGCCAACGCCGCCACATCATGATTAGGGCTGGCTTTGCCGGCCAACACCTTCGCCAGATCCCGAGAATCCAGGCGGGTCAACACCGCATCAGTCAACAACGCCTCAACCGGTTCGGCGACCACCGTCAGCCGACCACAGCCGCCATGATCGGGTCCTTTCAGACAAACATAGCGGCGCACCCGATGATCGGGATTACTGTGCCGGGCTTGCGAATACAGCCGATTACCGCAACGCCCACACCGCAGCATCCCCGACAACACATACGTGCGCGCCGCCCGCGTCTTGGTCACCGACCGCGCCGCGATACGCGCCAAGATCCGGTCCCGCTCCGCCGGGGTGATGATCGCCGGCCATTTCGCGGGGCCGATCACCTCACCACGATGCTCCCGCAGCCCGGCGATACGGCCCGAGCACAGGATCTGGCGCACCGCCGAGGTCTGCCACGACTTGGCCACCGCCGGGGAAACGCCGGAGTCGTTGAGCCACACCGTCAACGACAACAACGACTGGCCCGCCAAGTAGCGGTCCACCATCTCACGCACCACCGCCGCCTCCGACGTCCGCAGCGTGATCTTGTCGTCCTCGTAGCCGAACGGACGCACCGAGCCGTGCGGTAGTCCCTGTTCGGCGTTCTGCAACATCTTGCGGCGAATACGTGCGGACTTGCGCCCGGACTCCTTGGCGGCGAACGCGGCGAAAATCCGGGCCATGAACAACCCGTCATCGTTACCCAGGTCAATATCGGCGGTCACGGTAGCCACGTCTCGCACACCCACCGACTCACACAAAGCGACAAACTCTTCCAACTCCACCGGTCGGCGATGCAACCGGTCCAAGTTGTAGACGATCACCGCATCCCGCGCCCCTGATGCCAGATCGGCCAGCATCCGCGCATACTGCCGACGCGGCTTGCCCGAGAACGCCGACACATCGTTATCGACATACTCATCGCCAACCGGCCAACCGCGGTCAGCAGACAGCTTGCGGCAATCCTCCAACTGCCGCGCCACCCCCAACCCGGTGCCCTCCACATCAGCCGAGATACGCGCGTAAATCGCCGCCGACCGCACCCCAGCCCGCTGACCAGCGGATTTCATCTTCGCCATGGGGGTATATTACCAACATCTGACCTTGGCCGGGTGGGTGGCCCCATGCGGGTGGGCCACGGCATGGTCGATGTCGCAGTGGGTGGCGGGCTGGTCGCAGCCGGGGAATCGGCAGGTGAGGTCGCGGGCGCGAATGAAAGCGGCCAGCGCTCGTGAGGGACGGTAGTGCGGTTCGGCGGGCAGGTCGGCCGGGTCGTGCAGTGGTTTGACGGTGGCGCCGTTGTTGACGAGCTGGGTCAGCAGCGGTGCGGGCACCGTGCCGCCGCCGATGATCTGCCCGGAGCGCGCTGGGCGCGTTGGGGATGTCGGCGCCACGGGTTCTTCGCCGGCGCCGAATCGCGGATCGGCCGCGGTGTTCAGTGCGGTTTGGTCGGCCAGCACGTAGACGGTGACGTTGGTGGCGCGGGCGTCGGTGCCGGCGGCCGGGCAGTCGGAGTTGCCGCAGGCGCAGGCGAGGGTGTCGGCTCCGGCGGCCAGGGCGCCGAGGGCATCGGCGCGGCGTTGGGCCAGGGTGCGGGGATCGTCGTCGCAGACGGTGTGGGCTAATTGGGTCAGGCGCCGGTCGAGTGCGGTGGCATCGGTGGCGAAAAGTCGGCCCCACAGGGCGGTGGTGCCGTTTTCGCTGTTGCGGGTGTCGATGACGACTTCGCGGCCGCGGGCGTCGCGCTCCTGGCGTCGGATGGCTTCGGGGTCATGCCGCTCGATCAGGGCGTCGATGGCCGCGGCGGTCTTGGCCGCCGAGAGGGGTCCCAGGCCGGTGGCGATCTTGGCGAGCTCGGTGTCGACGGCGTTGAGCAGGTAGGGGTTGGTGATCAACGTGGTGCGCCAGACGATCGTGGCGATCAGTCGGCTGTTGATCGCCCCGTCGAGAAACAGTGCGGCGACCTTGGGCAGTCGCTCACGCAGTGCCGAGGCCAGGTACATCTGAGAGGACGCCAGACCGTGGCTGATCTGCTCAGCGGCGGCGACCTCGGAGGCTGCGGCGTCCCAGTAGTCGCATGACCAGCGCGACCGGTTCACCGCGTCCGTTCCGCGGGTGCGCCGTGCCACTAGTTCGCCGATGACGGCCAGGCGGCGCGCCGAGGCGGCGGCCTCCACCCGGGCCCACCCCGAGATCGCCGCCACCAGGGCTTTGTCGTCGGCCTCGGCCAACGACTCCGGCTCCAGGACGTCATATTCGAACATACGTGCGATTCTAACGAGGGGGTCTGACACGACGCTCCGCCGCTCTAGGCTCGGCCGCATGGAGCAACAGGTGCACTTCGTCACGGTCGCGGCCACCGATCTGGACGCGACCAGGAGTTTCTACGGCGCCCTGGGCTGGGAGCCCCTACTGGATGTCGAGGGCGAGATCGTCTTCTATCAGACGGCGCCGGGCCAGGTGCTGGGGTTCTTTGACGCCGACAAGTTCAACGAAGACCTGGCGCTGCCCAGTGACCACTCCCGGGTCTCCGGGGTCACCACGGCGCACAACGTCGACAGCCCCGCCGCCGTGATCGCGCTGGCCGACGCCATGGCCGCCGTGGGTGGCGTCGTGATCAAGCCGCCGCAACCCGGCCAGTTCGGCGGCGTGTTCCACGCCCACGTCCAAGACCCCAACGGACTGATCTGGGAGATCGCCCACAACCCCGGCTGGCGGATCGCGCCCGATGGCACGGTAATTCTGGGCTGAGGTCGTAGGGTGGCCGGGACATAACGGGAAAGGAACAGCACCACGATGCCCTCTTTGCTGAGCATGGCGTTGGGCGCGGCACCGGTCTTCGGTGGAGCCCTGTTTGCCGCGGCCGCCGGGCAGCTGAAAGGCCCGGACGTACGCGCCCTGATCAAACAGGACCTCGATCTGCTCGACCGGCTTCCCGCGGAGCAGACGCAGCGGCGCGCGGATTTCCAGCGCACCATCGACGAGCGCATTGACGATTTGGTCGCTGCCTCCGACCGAACGAGAGCGCTGCGGGCCGCGGCGCTCTCCTATCAGGGCAATTGGCGCGACGTGGTCTTTTTCGTCTCCTCGGTGCTGTTCACCTACGTCTGGTGGCACATCAATCACGATCGTGGCAATTGGCTGCCGATGTTCATCGTGCTGATCCTCGCGTGCCTCGTCTCCGCGGCCTACGCGCTGCGCGGGACGCTGCGGATGGTGACGCACAAGTGGCGACGCCGGCGATAATAGGCTGCCCATGACTCACGTCGTCGAAATCACACGGCACCACAACCCTTTTCCGGCGACCGGGGTGACCCGCGACCACAACGGTGTCGCGCATTACGCGCAGCTGCCGGCAACACTTCTCGATGTGCTGGCCGAGCAGGCCGAGCAGCGCCCCGACGGTGAAGCCGTGGTGGAACTCGGCGGCGACCGCCTGACCTACCGGCAGTTGTGGCGGCGGGCCGCACGGGTGGCTGGCGGGCTGCGCGCCGACGGGCTGGCTCGCGGTGACCGGGTCGCGTTGCGCTACCCGGCGGGACTGGACTGGGTGCTGGCGTTCTGGGGCACGTTGATGGCCGGTGGAATACCGGTGGCCGTCAATACCCGTTCGGCCGCACCGGAAGTCGACTTCGTGCTCACCGATGCCGGCGTTCGGGTGGACCTGGCGCCCGGCACCGCACTGCCCGATGGCCAACCGTATGTGGTCGACGGGCTCGAAGCGGGCGACACCGCGGCGCTGTTCTACACCTCCGGTACCACCGGCAGCCCCAAGGGAGTGCCCACCACCCACGAGGCGTTTGTGACCAACGCCGAGAACATGATGCGCACCTTGGGCCGGACCCGGACATTGGGCGAGGAATATCGCACACTGATCTCGGTCCCGCTGTTTCATGTGACGGGCTGTAACTCCCAACTGCTGGTCGCCGCCTACACCGGCGGCACCGCGGTCATCATGCCGTCGCTGAATCTTCCCGAGTTGATCGCAACACTTCCTGCGCAACGGATCTCATCGATGGTGACGGTGCCGGCGATCTATTCGCTGCTGCTGAGGCATCCCGACTTCGCCAACGTCGACGTGAGTGGGGTGCGGTGGGTCGGCTACGGCGGGGCGCCGACGGCACCGGCGCTGGTGCGCTCACTACGCGAGGCGTTCGGTGCGGCAACGGTGTTCAACGGCTACGGCATGACCGAGACGGCTTCGCTGATGACGGTGTTGCCGGACTCCGACGCGGTGGCGCATGCGGACTCGGTCGGTTATGTCGTGCCGTCGGGCGATATCGGCGTCGTCCCGCTCGGCGATGATCCGGGTACCGGTGAACTGGTGGTGCGCGGTGCGAATGTGATGACGGGCTACTGGAACCGGCCCGAGGCGACCGCCGCCACCATCATCGACGGCTGGCTGCACACCGGTGATGTGGTGCGCGTCGACGACGCCGGCCGGGTCCACATCATCGATCGCCTCAAGGACATCATCAACCGCGGTGGCGAGAACGTCTCCAGCGTCGAGGTGGAAGCGGCCCTGCTGTCGGCTCCCGGTGTGGCCGACGCGTGCGTGCTCGCAGTGCCCGACGAGGTGATGGGGGAGAAGGTCGGCGCGGTGCTGATCGGCGACCAGCACGAGATTGATGTGGCCGCCGTACTGGAGTACTGCCGCGGCCAATTGGCGGACTTCAAGGTGCCGCAGTACATCACCGTGGTGAGCGAGGCGCTGCCACGCACCGCCAGCGGCAAGTTGCTCAAGGCCCAGCTGCGCGAGCAGGTGCGTTGGGGCTCGCCGCTGCGGTAGCCAGGACTTGTCGGTGGCGGGCGTTACCTTGCCGGCATGGACACAGCACTGCTGATCCTCCTCACCTCACTGGCGCTACTGGCGGTGATCCTCCAGGTGGTGGTGCTTGTGCGCCCTGCCGGCGGGGCGATCTCGCCTGCGCAGCTCTCCGCGCTGCGCGGTGACAGTGAACGCGTGGAGCGGACCCTGCGCGAAGAGCAGCATGCCGGGCGCGCCGAACTCGCCCAGGCCTTTCACCAGTGGCAGCTGACCCTGCACCGCTTCGGATCGACCTTGCAGGGAACGCAGGACAAACTGGGCGCCACGCTGGATCGGCAGCTCAGGAGCCTCCAGACCGAGAACACCGCGCAGCTGGAGAAGATGCGCGCCACGGTGGACGAGAAGCTGCAGGCCACATTGGAAACCCGGCTGGCGCAATCGTTCACGCAGATCTCGGAGCGCCTGGAGGCGGTGCAGCGGGGTCTGGGTGAGATGCAGACGCTGGCCACCGGGGTGGGTGATCTCAAGCGGGTGCTGACCAACGTCAAAACCCGTGGCATCTTCGGCGAGACGCAGTTGGCCGCCTTGCTGTCCGAGACGCTGACGCCCGAGCAGTACGCCACCAACGTCATCACCGTGCCGGGTTCGAACGCCCGGGTTGAATTCGCGATCCGATTGCCCGGCGCCACCGGCGCGCGCGAGGTGTTGTTGCCCGTCGACGCCAAGTTCCCGCGTGAGGACTTTGAGCGGCTGCTCGATGCGCAGGAACACGCCGACAGCGTGGGGGAGGCTGCCGCGCGCCAGGCGCTGATCCGGCGAATCGAAGCCGAGGCCTGCGATATCCACGACAAGTACCTCGATCCGCCGCACACCACCGACTTCGGGATCCTGTTCCTGGCCACCGAGAGTCTGTATGCCGAGGTGCTGCGCCAGCCGGGGCTGTTCGAGCAGATTCAGGCCAAGTACAACGTCACCCTGGCCGGCCCGACCACGCTGGCCGCGCTGCTCAACAGCCTGCGCATGGGCTTTCGCACCCTGGCGATCGAACAGCGCAGCAGCGAGGTCTGGCAGGTACTCGGTGCGGTCAAGACCGAGTTCGGAAAGTTCGCGGCGGTGCTGGAGAAGACCCGCAAGCAACTCGACACCGCCCGCAACACCATCGACACCGCTGGCGTCCGTACCCGCGCCATCGAACGCAAGCTGCGCGGGGTGGAGTCGCTGCCCGAATCGGAGGCCGAAGCCATGCTCGGCGAACTCGGCGCCGGTGCCGAAGAAGTCAGTGAAGTTGACATCGAATTCAGTTAGTCTGCTCGGATGGATGCCGTCCCGGCCGCCCCGGTCCGCCAGTTGCCGGCGACGGTGCGCGGGGCGCGGACCCGGGCGGGGCTGGTCGCCGCGGCGCGCAAGGTTTTCGAGCGCGACGGCTACCTCGACGCGAAGCTGACCGACATCACCAAGGCTGCCGGCTGTGCGACCGGGTCGTTCTACACCTACTTCGCGAACAAAGAGGAGATCTTCGCCGCGGTCCTCGAACAGGCCCAGCAGGACATGATGCATCCGGGCATGGGCCGGGTGAGCGATTCCGACGACCCGTATGCGGTGCTGGAAGCGAGCAATCGCGCCTACTTGGAGGCGTATCGGCGCAACGCCCAGTTGATGGGGCTGCTCGAACAGGTGGCCCAGATCGATCCGAAGTTCCGCGCCTTCCGCGCGCGGCGAGCTGATGCGTTCGTCCAACGCAATGCCGCCGGCATCGCCGATCTGCAGGCACGGGGCATCGCCGGCGCCGACGTCGATCCGCTCCTGGCGTCGCGGGCATTGTCGGGGATGGTCAGCAGACTCGCCTACGGCACCTTCGTCGGCGAGGAGGCCGAGCACAGCTCGGGCGCCGACTTCGAGGCCCTGGTCGCCACGGTCACCCGGCTATGGGCCAATGCTCTGCAATTTCGCACTGTCAACAATCGAACATGAGATCGGATTCAACTAATGCCACTGCGCACCGAAGAACGGGGACGTTGCTTATGAAGGTTGCCGAGCGGGTCGCGATCGTCACCGGTGGCGGTGGCGGCATCGGTGGAGCGCTGGCCGCGGCGCTGGTCGAGGCGGGAGCCAAAGTGGTGGTGGCCGACCTCGACGCGGACGCCGCGGCGGCGGTAGCCGAGGCGATCAACGCCGCGCATCCCGGCGCCGCGGTCGGTCGCGGCGGCGATGTCTCGGACACCGAGACCATCCGGGGACTGATCGCGTTGGCTCAGGAGCGCTACGGACCGGTCGACTTCTACTTCGCCAACGCCGGGATCACCGGCGCCCCCGGCTTGCCCAGCGAAGCCGACTGGGACCAGGCCATCGACGTCAATCTGCGCTCGCACATCCGTGCGGCGGAGCTGCTGATCCCCGACTGGGTGCGCCGCGGCGAAGGATATTTCGTCTCCACCGCATCCGCCGCCGGACTGCTCACCCAACTGGGCGCTGCCACCTACTCGGTGACCAAGCACGCGGCCGTCGGATTCGCCGAGTGGCTCAATATCACCTACGGCGATCAGGGTGTGCGGGTCAGCTGCTTGTGCCCGATGGGCGTCAACACGAAGTTGCTCTATGCCGGTGAACAATCCGGTGACCCGCTGGGTGATTTGGCCACCCGCGCGGTCACCTCCGCCGGTGAGGTGCTGGAACCCGCTGACGTCGCTGCGGAGGTGCTCGCCGCCATCGACGACGAACGTTTCCTGATCCTGCCGCACCCGGTGGTGCTGGAGATGTACCGGCACAAGGCAGGCGACTACGACCGCTGGTTGCGCGGCATGCGCCGCTATCAGCGCGGCCTGCTCGATTCTGAAGTGTCCTAGGTGAGGAGCCTGTATGTCCCTGTTTGAAATGTCCGAGCGCGCAACGAAATACCAGACCGACCTGCTGGCATTCATGGACGAATGCGTCTATCCGGCCGAGGCGGTCTACGAGACGCAGATGGCCGAAGCCGGCAACCCGCACTTTCAGCCCCCGATCCTGGAGGACCTGAAGGCCCAAGCGCGTGAGCGCGGGCTGTGGAACCTGTTCCACCCCCATCCGGAATGGGGTCCGGGCCTGACCAACCTCGAATACGCGCTGCTGGCCGAGATCATGGGCCGCAGCCCGCATCTGGCCCCGGAGGCGACCAACTGCAATGCGCCGGACACCGGCAACATGGAGGTGTTCACGCTGTTCGGCAGCGACGAACACAAGGAGAAATACCTCAAGCCGCTGCTGGAGGGCACCATCCGGTCGGCGTTCGCGATGACCGAGCCGCAGGTGGCCAGCTCTGACGCCACCAACGTGCAGTTGTCGATGGTGCGCGACGGTGACGGCTATCTGCTCAACGGCCGGAAGTGGTTCGCGTCCAACGCCTTGCACCAGAACTGCAAGGTGATGATCGTGATGGGCAAGACCGATCCCGACGCCGCCACCCACCGGCAGCAGTCGATGATGGTCGTTCCCATCGACGCCCCGGGCGTCACCATCATGCGCGGGCTGCCGGTCTTCGGTTACCAGGACCGTGAGGGCCACGCCGAGATCGACTTCAAGGACGTCCGGGTACCGGCCAAGGATGTGCTCAAGGGCGAGGGGGAGGGCTTCGCAATCGCCCAGGCCCGGCTTGGCCCGGGCCGCATCCACCACTGCATGCGCTGCATCGGAATGGCCGAGCGGGCACTGGAACTGATGTGCCGGCGAGCGAACTCCCGGATCGCCTTCGGCAAGCCGATCAGTGCGAACGCCAACATCCGTGACTGGATCGCCGAGGCGCGCATCGACATCGAGATGATCCGCCTGCTGACGCTCAAGACCGCGTACCTGATGGACACCGTCGGCAACAAGGCGGCGCAGGTCGAGATCGCGGCGATCAAGGTCGCAGCGCCCAACATCGCGCTCACGATCATCGACCGGGCCATCCAGGTGCACGGCGCCGGCGGCGTCACCGAGGACTTCCCGCTCGCCAGTTTCTGGGCCCACCTGCGCACGCTGCGGCTCGCCGACGGCCCCGACGAGGTGCACAAGCGCGCCATTGCCCGCCAGGAGCTGCGCAAGTATCTCGAGGACGCCCGATGACGACACCGGACTTCGCGGGGCGCACCGCGATCATCACCGGCGGCTCGCGGGGGATCGGATTGGCGATCGGGCAGCGGCTGGCCGAAGCGGGCGCCAATGTGGTCCTGACCTCACGGGACCAGGAGAGTGCCGACGCGGCGGCGGCCCAGGTCAACGGCAACGCGATGGGGGTGGCCGCCCACGTCGCCGACGATGACGCCGCTCAGCGCTGCGTTGACGCCACGCTGGAGCGCTTCGGCAGCATTGACATCCTGGTCAACAACGCCGGCACCAATCCGGCGTTCGGACCGTTGATCGACCAGGATCACGCCCGGTTCGCCAAGATCTTCGACGTCAACCTGTGGGGGCCGCTGCTGTGGACGTCCTGCGCGGTGAAGGCCGGGCTGGGGGAACGAGGTGGGCACGGCGGGGTGGTGGTCAACACGGCTTCGATCGGCGGCATGAGTTTCGCGCCACTGATGGGCATGTATAACGCCACCAAGGCCGCGCTGATCCATGTCACGAAACAGCTTGCGCTGGAACTGTCCCCGGGAATTCGGGTCAACGCGATCTGTCCGGGCGTGGTGCGCACCAAGCTGGCCGAGGTGCTGTGGAAGGAACACGAGCAGGGATTGTCGACCGGCATACCGCTGGGCCGGATCGGCGAGCCGGTCGACGTGGCCGACGCGGTGTTGTTCCTGGCGTCTGACGCGGCGAGCTGGATCACCGGGCAGACCCTGGTCATGGACGGCGGCCAGATCCTTGGTGACGCAACCGGATTCCGGGGAGGTCTCGGTGGCTGAGGAGCCACTGGGCATCGACCCGGCGGCTGCGACCGCGTGGATCACCGAACTGGGCCTGCCCGTGCGCGGGTCGCTGCGCTTCGAGCGGATCGGAATCGGACAGTCCAACCTGACCTACCGGGTGTCCGACGACGCCGGTCATAGCTGGGTGCTGCGCCGGCCGCCGCTGGGAAAGTTGCTGGCCTCGGCCCACGATGTGGCCCGCGAAGCGCGGATTCTCGCGGCCCTCGGCGACACCGACGTCCCCACGCCGAAGGTGTACGGGTTGACCCGCGATGCCGGTGGCGATCGCCAGCGCGGCGAAGCCGGGCGCAGCGGGTCGCCACTGGAGGCAAAAGACACGCCGTTGCTGCTGATGGAGTTCGTCGACGGCGTGGTGGCAGACCGGATGTCGGTGGCACAGGCGCTCTCTCCCGAGCGGCGCCGACAGATCGGGCTGTCCATGCCCAAGACGCTGGCCAAGATTCATGCCGTCGACATCACCGCGGTAGGCCTGGATGATCTGGCCAGCCACAAGCCGTACGCGCAACGTCAGCTCAAGCGGTGGGCCGGGCAGTGGGAGAAGTCCAAGACACGCGAGCTGCCCGCACTCGATGACCTGACCAGGCGTCTGACCGACGCCGTGCCGCAGCAGCAGGAGCTCACGCTGGTGCACGGCGACTTCCACCTGCGCAACGTGATCACGTCACCGGACAGCGGCGAGGTGATCGCGGTGCTGGACTGGGAGTTGTCCACCCTCGGCGACCCGTTGGCCGACATGGGCAGCCTGCTGGCGTATTGGCCGCAGGTCGGCGAAGAGCACATCGCCGGGGAGTTCGTCATCAGCACCCTGGAGGGCTTCCCGGACCGGGCGGAGCTGGCCCGGGTGTACCTGGAAGAGACCGGGCGCGACGCGGCGACCCTGCAGTACTGGCATGCGCTCGGGCTGTGGAAGGTCGCGATCATCGCCGAGGGCATCGTGCGGCGGGTGCTGGACAACCCGGCGAACAAGGCTGCCGCCGGCACTCCCATCACCGCGTGGATCGATGCCTTGGTAGACAAGGCGCGTGAGGTCGCCGACGAAGCAGGCATCTGAGATGAGCACGTCGTATCGCGCCGGCGCCGCCGCCGGCGGGGCCGACCTCGTCGGAGGTGTCCCGCGCCGGCGGATCGCGGTGGCGGCAATGGTCGGCACCACGATCGAGTTCTACGATTTCTACGTCTATGCGGCCGCCGCGGTCACGGTCTTCCCGCACTTGTTCTTCCCGACGGGCAATCCCACGGCGGCGCTGTTGGCCTCGTTGGCGACGTTCGGCTTGGCGTTCGTGGCCAGGCCGGTGGGGTCGATCCTGTTCGGTCACTTCGGTGATCGGCTGGGCCGCAAATCCACCCTGGTCGCCTCCTTGCTGCTCATGGGTGTCGCCACGTTCCTGATCGGTGTGCTGCCCACCTACCACCACATCGGTCTGCTCGCCCCGGTGCTGCTGGCGGCCTTGCGGTTCTGTCAGGGTTTGGCGCTCGGCGGCGAATGGAGCGGTGCTGCGCTGCTGGCCACCGAAACCGCTAAACCGGGCCGCCGGGCGACGGCGGGAATCTGGCCGCAACTGGGTGCGCCCCTGGGCTATCTGCTAGCCACCGCGATCTTCCTGGTCCTGTTCACGTGGTTGGGACCGGCCACCGCCGGCGCGGACGGAGCCGGGCCATTTCTCACCTGGGGCTGGCGGATTCCGTTTCTGCTGAGCGCCGTGATGGTGGCCGTCGGACTGTATGTGCGGCTGCGGCTCACCGAAACCCCGGTCTTCGCGCAGGCGAAGGCCAGCGGTGCGCCGGTGAACGCTCCGATCGCAGCGCTGCTGCGGGGCAGCTGGCGCCGGCTGGTCATCGGCACGTTGGTGATGGTGGTGCCCTACACGCTCTTCTACACCGTGACGACGTGGATCCTGAGCTACGGCACCGCCAAGCGTCCGCCCGAGGGCATCGGCCTGGGCTACGGCTACGCCGAGTTCCTCGGGCTGCAGCTGATCGCCGTGCTGTTCTTCGTGGCGGTGCTGCCGATCGTCGGCAGGCTGGCCGACCACTTCGGCCGACGCCCGCTGCTGCTGTTCTTCACCGCCGGAATCATGGTGTACGGAACCACCTTCGGCGCATTCCTCAAACCGACCGCATCCACCGGTGTGATGCTGGCGTTCCTGATAATCGGGATGACTTTGATGGGCTTGGCGTTCGGCCCGATGAGTGCGGTCTTACCCGAACTGTTCCCGACCAATGTCCGCTACACCGGCTCGGGCGTCGCCTACAACGCGGCGAGCATTCTGGGGGCGGCGGTGGCGCCGTTCATCACCACCTGGCTGGCAACCAGCCACGGCGCGGCCTGGGTGGGCGGCTACCTGTCGATTGCGGCCGCGTGCTCGTTCGTGGCGCTGCTGGCGATGCAGGAGACCCGCGACACCGAGCTACATCAGGTCGGGATCGCCGACGACGTCTGACAATGTCAGGGACTCGGCACGCCGAACCAGCGGGTCAGCGCAGCCTCCAGGGCCGACTGCTCGGACGGGTTGAAACCGTCTGTTGCCCAGGCGATATAGCCGTCCGGCCGGATGAGCAGGGCGGCTGCCGGGGGCTCGGACATGGCGGCCGTGACAGCATCGACCCGACCGGCCCACGGCCGGGCGGCTGCTGCCGCGGTGCCCTCGGCCAGGTCGAGCAGCACCGCACGCCCACTGTGCAATAGCTCGGCGACCCGGCGACCGTCGTCGAGCGTGAAATCCGGGACATGCCATCCGGACAATCGGTGGTCGTCGCCGACGTCGTAGCGCACGTCGGTGCCGGCCAGCAGTTCGGCGAGGTGCGCCGACACCTGCGGGATGGCCGACAGCTCCCCGAAAAGGTCCCGCAGCGCGGCGACGTGCGGTCCCGGCGATACCAACGCGGTCTGGGCGAGCGAGTGCATCATCACCCGCTGCCCCAGGGGCTTGCGCTCGGAGTCGTAGCTGTCCAGCAGCCCGTCGGGCGCCCAGCCGTTGATCTGAGCGGCGAGCTTCCAGCCGAGGTTGATGGTGTCCTGCAGTCCGAGATTCAGTCCCGGCCCGCCCATCGCGCTGTGGACATGAGCGGCGTCGCCGAGCAGCAGCACCCGTCCGGCGCGGTAGCGCTCGGCCTGGCGACTGTTCTGCCCCTCAATGCGGCGCAGCGCATGCGGACCTGGCCCGGTTGGATCGGCGAACGGGATTTCGACGCCGAGAATGCGCTGCAGGCTTTGCCGGAGTTCGGCAAGCGTCATCGGGCCGGCATCACCCGACGAGCCGAACTCCAGCGTGCCCAACAATGACCGGTCGGGCTCGACTTCACCGAACAGCACCAGGCCATTGTCGAACCGGTTGTGGCCATGGGCGATCCGTCCGAAGCCCGGTATCTGAAGGCTGCGATCGACGGCACGCAGATCCTCCGGGATCTGCACGTGCGCCAGCCGCGACACCGTCGCCGCCGTGGTACCGGGAAAGGCGATTCCGGTTGTCTTGCGCACGATGCTGCGGCCGCCGTCGGCGCCCACCAGGTAGTCGGCGGCCAGGGCATAGTCGCCGTCGGCAGATCTGATCGCCGTCACCACGCCGTCGTCTCCGGCGTCGAACCCGGTGAGTTCGTGGCCCCAGCGAACCGCCACGCCGAGCTCAGCGGCGCGCTCCAGGAGTAGCCGCACCAGCTTCGGTTGGGGCACCGCAAGCAGATACATCGGGTTGGCCCGGGTGCCGGTGAAGCTGTGCGACAGATCCAGGGCCATTCCGGAGAACATCCACGTGGGGGAGGGCCGCGGGGGACCGTCCACGCCGCTGAACCTGGTATAGAGACCCCGCAGGTCGAGCATTCGAACCACTTGCCCGACAAGACCGTTGGCCTTCGGCTCAGAACTGGGTACGGGCAACGCGTCGAGCACGACCGGCTGGATTCCGGTCAGCGCCAGCTCGCACGCCAGCATCAGGCCGTTGGGGCCGGCGCCGGCGATGACGACGGGATGGTGTGCTGCGGCGGCCATGGTCATGCCTTTTCAGTCGGTGGGTGCCGGAAGCCCGGCGGCGACGTCGGCGAACGCCTCGCGGAGCAGCCGCGGGTAGGGGACCGGCGGATCCGCGGCGGTGTAGGTGTCCATGGTGGCCTCGACAACCGCGTAGACGACGCCGGCGGCCAGGCGGGGATAGCGATCGCGCTGCGGATCGGTGCCGGTGCGTTCGGCGATCGCGCGGACGAAGTCGTCGAAGACCTCGTGCGGCAACGCACTGCGAATGTCACTGTTGCTCAGTGCCTTGCGAAGCTCAGCGAGCTTGGCGCGGGCCGGCGGGCGGTTGACATCCTCGGTCGACGCGGTGAAGTCGTCTTCGATGGGCCCGAGAATCGCCTCGGTGAGCGACGTCCACAGCGGCTCCTCGGCGGGACGCTGGCGCAGCAGGGCGACACCGCGACGCAGGCGTTCGGTCTGCCGATAGGCCAAGGCCTCGAACTTGGTGGCGAAGTAATTGCTGAAGGTCCGTGTTGAGACCCCGGCCAGGGCGGCGATGTCTTCCCGGGTGACGTTGTCCAGGCCGCGCTCGAACATCAGCTGCAGGGCGGCGTCGGACAGGGCTCGGCGGGTGTCGGCCTTCTTGCGTTCTCGCAGACCGGTCATTCCACCATACTACCTGAAAATGCTCAGTGGGCAATAATTCCCAGTAGGCAATTATTGGGTGGCCAGAGTGTCGCCGAACACGTCGCGCATCGCCGCCCAGTGCCGGGCCGCCGCGTCGGCGTCATAGGGCGCGTTGTCGGGCACGGCGAACCCGTGCGCGGCCGGATAGAACTCGACGGTGTATGTGACGCCGGCGGCGCTCAGCGCCTCGTCCAGGGTTGCGGCATGCGCCTTCGTGAACGACGCGTCGTTCTCGGCGCCGGCCACATAGACGGTGGCAGTCATCTGATCGGCCAGCAGATGGGGACTGTCCGCGGAGTCGGTGACCAGGCCGCCGCCGTGGAACGACGCCGCCGCGGCCACCCGGTCGGGCACGCGTCCGGCGACGGTCACCGATGTACGCCCACCCATGCAGTAGCCGCACACCCCGAATTTCTCTCCGCGGACTTCGGGCCGGCCGGCCAGATAATCGAAGAACGCCCGCGCGTCGGTGGTCATCCGGTCCGGGGTCACGTCGCCGATCATCGAGAACAGCCGGCCGCGCTCCTTGGCGTCGGCGAATACCGTCGCCATGTCGAACGGCGCCCAGCCGGGGTGCCGGTAGTACACATCGGGAAGCAGCACGGCGTAGCCGTAGCCCGCCAGTTCGGTGGCCATCTCGTCGAAGGCCGCCCGGACTCCGCCAGCATCGGGATACATGACCACGCCGGGCCAGGGCCCGGAGCCTTCCGGGGTGAACAGGCGAACGGGGCAGTCCCCGTCGGGGGTGGTGATGGTGTCGGTGATCGTGGGCATGGCCTCCGTTGTACTCCGACCGATCGCCGCGGTGTTGATGCGGCGACCCGCGGCGCGTGGCTTCGCCGCGCTTGCGATCGCCGCGGTGTTGATGCGGCGACCCGCGGCGCGTGGCTTCGCCGCGCTTGCGATCGCCGCGGTGTTGATTGCGGCGACCCGCGGCGCGTGGCTTCGCCGCGCTTGCGATCGCCGCTAAGCTGGGCGGCGTGCCGATCGCGACCCCGTACGAAGACCTGTTGCGGCTGGTTTTGGCCGAGGGAACCGCGAAGGCGGACCGTACCGGCACCGGCACCCGCAGCCTGTTCGGCCACCAGCTGCGCTATGACCTGACCGCCGGATTCCCGCTGATCACCACCAAGAAGGTGCACCTCAAGTCGGTGATCTACGAGCTGCTGTGGTTTCTGCGCGGTGACTCCAACATCGCCTGGCTCAACGAACACGGTGTCACCATCTGGGATGAATGGGCTTCTGAGACAGGAGATCTCGGTCCGGTCTACGGAGTGCAGTGGCGGTCGTGGCCGACGCCGGCGGGTGAGCACGTAGACCAGATCTCTGCTGCGCTGCACCTGCTGCGCACCGACCCGGATTCGCGCCGGATCATCGTCTCGGCATGGAACGTCGGCGAGATCGGCGAGATGGCGCTGGCCCCCTGTCACGCGCTGTTTCAGTTCTACGTCGCCGACGGCAAGCTGTCCTGCCAGCTCTATCAGCGCAGCGCCGACCTGTTCCTCGGCGTGCCGTTCAACATCGCCAGCTATGCGCTGCTGACCCACATGATGGCCGCGCAGGCCGGGCTGGGTGTCGGAGAGTTCATCTGGACCGGCGGCGACTGCCACATCTACGACAATCACGTCGATCAGGTCACCGAACAACTGAGTCGTGATCCGCGTCCGTATCCGCAATTGGTTCTGGCGCCGCGTGACTCGATCTTCGGCTACACCTACGAGGACGTCGAGATCCGGGGCTACGACCCGCATCCGGCGATCAAGGCGCCTGTGGCGGTATGACGATCAGTCTGATCTGGGCTCAGTCGAAGTCCGGGGTGATCGGCCGTGCCGGCGGCATTCCCTGGCGGGTGCCCGAAGATCAGGCCCGCTACAAACAGCTCACCATCGGCCACACCGTGGTGATGGGGCGGCTGACCTGGGAATCGCTGCCCGCCAGAGTCCGGCCGCTGCCCGATCGGCGCAATGTCGTGCTCACCCGGGACCCGGACTATGTCGCCGACGGCGCCACCGTCGTGCCGACCCTGGATCAGGCGCTGGAGGGCGACGACATCTGGGTGGTCGGCGGAGCGGAGATCTACGCGCTGGCGCTGCCGCTGGCGGGCCGCTGCGAAGTAACCGAGGTCGATATCGATTTGCCGGCGCAGGACGGTGACGCCGTGGCGCCGGTGCTTGACCAGTCCTGGCAGGCCAGCACGGGGGAGTGGCTGACCAGCCGAACCGGTCTGCGCTACCGCTATCTGACTTACCACCGGACTTCGTGCCAGTCCTGACCGCCGCGCAGGCGCGTCGGATCGCCGTTGCCGCACAGGGATTCACGGATCCCAAACCCTCTGCCACAGTCACCAGGGCGCACCTGAAACGGCTGATCTCCCGCATCCAAGTACTGCAGCTCGATTCGGTCTCTGTGGCGGTACGCGCCCACTACGCGCCGGTGTTCAGCCGGCTCGGGCCCTATGACCGCACCGTGCTGGATCGAGCCGCGTGGAGCCACAGCGCCCGCTCGCCGCGGTTGTTGGTCGAGTACTGGGCGCACGAGGCGGCGCTGATGGCCGTCGAGGACTGGCCGCTGTTGCGCTGGCGGATGCGGCAATGGCCCCATGGCCGGTGGGGTTCGGCCATCGTGCGGGCCAACCCGCAGCTGGTCATCGATGTCACCGCCGCGATCGGCGAACTGGGTCCGTCGACTGCCGGCGAGATCGAAGAGCACCTGGCCTCCACGTGGTCAGCGTCCGGTCGAGCCGGAAAGGGGCCGTGGTGGAACCGCAGTGACACCAAATGGGTGGCCGAGGCGCTGTTCGCCTCGGGGGAGCTGACCACGGCCACCCGGGTCGGGTTCGCCCGGCACTACGACCTGGTCGAGAACGTGCTGCCACCGCAGGTGCTGGCAGTCGAGGTCGACGACGACGAGGCGATTCGCGAGCTTGTCCGCCGCGCAGCCGGCGCCCTGGGCGTTGCCACCGAGGCCGACCTGCGTGACTACTTCCGGTTGTCGGCCGCCCAGGTCAAACCGGCGATCGCGAAGTTGGTGGCGGCCGGCGAATTGGAACCGGTCGCCGTCGACGGCTGGGACGCCGCGGCCTATCTGCGTGCGGGGCAATCGATTCCGCGAACCGATCGCGGCACCGCATTGCTGTGCCCGTTCGATCCGCTGATCTTCTTCCGGCCGCGGGTGCAGCGGTTGTTCGACTTCTTTTATCGCATTGAGATCTATACCCCGGCGCCCAAACGGCAGTACGGCTACTACGTGTGGCCATTCCTGTTGGATGGGGAGCTGGTCGGCCGGGTGGACCTCAAGGCCGATCGGCAGCAGGGTGCGCTGCATGTCGTCGGGGCGTTCGCCGAAGAGGGGCAGTCGCGCGAACGAGTGGCTGAGGCACTGGCCACCGAACTGTGGTCGATGGCGTCCTGGCTCGGATTGAGTCAGGTCAGGGTGGGGGAGCGCGGGGATCTGGTGGCCGAGCTGCGCCGACGGGTGCTCAATGGTTAGCCCAACGGGCCGCGGCGATGGATCGGGCCGCCTGCGCCAGCTCGGTTCCGCGGTCGGCGGCGACTTCAGCGAGCTGTGCTCCCCGTTCGCCGGCCGACTCCAGTAACGGTCCGGCCATTTCCCCCACCATCTCGGCGAGTTCGCGGCCGTGTTCCACGCCGGCCTTCAAGCCCGCGCTGACCTTTTCGCCGACTGTCTCCAGCGCGGCATCACCGGACGTGGTGGGCAACGCGTCGGCTGCACGCCGATAGGCGCGGCGGGCCCGCCAGCCCAGTGAAGGTCTTCCCTCGGTGTCGGCAGCCGCGATCATCAATCCACCGACCAGGCTGATGTCGGTCAAGAACGCTTTGCGTTGTTCAGCCCTGCGTTGCGGGTCGGGCTCCGTCCAGAACATGTGCGCCCCGGCGCTACCTGGGATTACCGTGCACGCCAGTACCGCGGCCGCAATGCGTGGCAGCTTGCCGGTTGCCAGCAAGACGCCACCGCCGACCTGCGCCAGCGCGTTGGCCTTGGCGAACGCCTCGACGTCGGACGGCATCTTGGCCGCTATCTCGCCGGGTAACTGCTTGAGTCCGTCAAACGCCGGACGGGCCGCCCGCCCGGCTTGCTGCGGCCGGCGCAACGCCTCCACGCCTTGACCGATAAACGCTGCCGCGAGCAGTGGACGTGTGATCTTCCGTAGCAACACTGAGCCCCCCATCGCTGTTGAGCCCGCTCGCGTGCCTCCTGCGCAGCGGCCTTGGCGCGGGATACCCGTCGGGACTTACGGCGTAAACGTCGAGAGCCGGCGGACCGGCCGCCACCGGCGAAGCTTCCCGGACGGCGCTAGGGTGGCGACCGGGAGCTGATCGGCAGCGTTGATGACTGGCGTACCGATCCAGGGTCGGGGATGTCGGGGTGATCGTATGCGGGTTTCTGCTGCATGGGTGCTTGTTGTCGCGAGTGCTGCGCTGGCTGCCGGCTGTGGGAGTCACGAACTGAAGGTCCTGCCGAACCCCACATCGACGGTGCCCACCCCTACCATGACGGCCGCACCCGTCGCCGAGGATGGCCTGCGCGCTCTGTTACTCACCCCCGAGCAGGTCAACTCGATCATGGAGGCGACCGATATGGCCGTCACCCGCACCCATACCGCCCTGTCGGACGACAGCGCCACCATGCAACCTCAAGAGTGTCTGGCCATCGACGGCGCGGCTCAGGAGCCGGTATACGCCGACAGCGGCTACTCCGGCGTGCGGGAACAGGCGCTCAGCGAGGGCGACGATTTCGAGCACTTCGCCGAACAGGCCGTCGTCGCGTTCCCATCGGCCAAGCAGGCCGCCGCGTTCTTCGCCACTGCCGCCCGGCAATGGCCGGCCTGCCACGAATACAGCCATCTGCAGAGCGGCACTATCTGGACCGCCGGTCCGATCGTCAACGCCGACGGCATGCTGAGCACCGTCGCGACCCAAGACAATGCGGGCAACGACGTGAGCTGGGCCTGCGGGCGGGCGCTGACCGTGGCCAACAACGTCGTGATCGACGTCAACACCTGCAGTGCGGATCCCAAGGACACCGCGGTGGTCATCGCTGGTCAGATCGCTGCGAAAGTGCCCAGCGACTGACGTTCACCCGCCAATACGCCGAGGGCATTCTGCCTGGTGCCCTACGTGTGGGCGCGGTGGCGTTGAGACCGGCCGGGCACGCCTTAAGGTGAGTGCCGTGGCCGAGACGGCGCCGCTGCGCGTGCAACTGATTGCCAAGACCGAGTTCAGTCCGCCGTCGGACGTGCCGTGGAGCACCGACGCCGACGGCGGGTCGGCACTGGTCGAGTTCGCCGGCCGGGCCTGCTACCAGAGCTGGTCCAAGCCCAACCCGCGAACCGCGACCAACGCCGCCTACCTGAAGCACATCATCGACGTCGGGCACTTCTCGGTGTTGGAGCACGCCTCGGTGACCTTCTACATCACCGGCATCTCCCGGTCGGCCACCCACGAGCTCATCCGGCACCGGCACTTCTCGTTCTCCCAGCTGTCCCAGCGCTACGTGCCCGAACCGGACTCGCGGGTCGTGGTGCCGCCCGGCCTGGAGGACGACCCGGAACTGCAGCAGATCCTGACCGACGCCGCGGACGCCAGTCGCGCCGCCTACGTCGAGCTGCTGGCCCGGCTGGAAGCCAAATTCGCGGCGGGCCAGGCCGGCGAGACCGTGGGGGCGCTGCGGCGCAAGCAGGCTCGACAGGCCGCTCGCGCCGTGCTGCCCAACGCCACCGAGACGCGCATCGTGGTGACGGGCAATTACCGGGCATGGCGGCACTTCATCGCGATGCGGGCCAGCGAGCACGCCGATGTCGAGATTCGCCGGCTGGCCGTCGAGTGCCTGCGGCAGCTCACTGACGTGGCTCCGGCGGCGTTCGAGGACTTCCAGATCAGCACGCTGGCCGACGGCACCGAAGTCGCGACCAGTCCGCTCGCCACCGAGGTCTGAGCAACTCCAGGGGCCAGGTAATCTTGGGGCCGTGAGCAGCAGCGGATTCGACGCCAAGGCGCAGTTCGGCACCGTGCTGACCGCCATGGTGACCCCCTTCGGCGCGGACGGCTCGGTGGACACCGACGCCGCCGTACGCCTGGCCAATCGCCTTATCGACGCCGGTTGCGACGGTTTGGTGATCTCGGGTACCACCGGCGAGTCGCCGACCACCGCGGACTACGAGAAGCTCACGCTGCTGCGTGCGGTGGTCGAGGCGGTCGGTGACCGGGCTCGCATCATCGCCGGCGCCGGCAGCAACGACACCGAGCACAGCGTGCGCCTCGCCGAGGCCTGCGCCGGGGTCGGCGCGCACGGCCTGCTGGTGGTGACGCCGTACTACTCGCGTCCGTCGCAGGCCGGCCTGTTGGCGCACTTCACCGCCGTCGCCGACGCCAGCGCGCTGCCGGTGATGCTCTACGACATCCCGGCCCGCTCGGTGGTGCCGATCGCGCCGGACACCATCTTCGAGCTGGCCGAACACCCCAACATCGTCGCGATCAAGGACGCCAAGGGGGACTTGCACGCCGGAGCGCAGATCATGGCCGAGACCGGATTGGCCTACTACTCCGGCGACGACGCGCTGAATCTGCCCTGGCTGGCCATGGGGGCCACCGGATTCGTCAGCGTGATCTCGCACTTCGCGGCCGCTCAGTTGCGCGACATGCTGGCCGCCTTCGCGGCCGGCGACGTCGAGACCGCCCGCAAGATCAACGTCTCGATCGCATCGCTGTCCAACGCGATGGGTCGCGTCGGCGGGGTGACCTTCGTCAAGGCCGGTCTGCGATTGCAGGGTTTCGAGGCCGGCGATCCCCGGTTGCCGATGGTCCCGGCATCCGCCGCCGAGGTCGACGAACTTGCCATCGACATGCGCGCTGCGTCAGTACTCGGGTGAGGTGCGGGTGACTGAAGATCTCTCCCCGCCGGGTCCGCTGACCGAAGGCGGACTGCGCGTCACCGCACTCGGCGGTATCAGCGAAATCGGCCGCAATATGACCGTTTTCGAGCACCTCGGCCGGCTGTTGATCATCGACTGCGGCGTGCTGTTCCCGGGCCACGACGAGCCCGGCGTCGACCTGATCCTGCCGGACATCCGCCACATCCAAGACCGGCTCGACGACGTCGAGGCGCTGGTGCTGACCCACGCCCACGAGGACCACATCGGCGCCATTCCGTTCCTGCTCAAACTGCGGGCCGACATTCCGGTGGTCGGTTCGAAGTTCACCCTGGCCCTGGTCGCCGCCAAGTGCCGAGAACACCGCATCAAGCCGGTCTTCGTCCAGGTGGCCGAGGGTCAGCGCAGCACCCACGGGGTGTTCGAATGCGAGTACTTCGCGGTGAACCACTCCATCCCGGATGCACTGGCGATCGCGGTGCACACCGGCGCGGGCACCGTCCTGCACACCGGCGACATCAAGCTCGACCAGCTGCCCCCGGACGGGCGGCCCACCGACCTGCCCGGGATGTCACGCCTGGGCGACAAGGGTGTGGACCTGTTCCTGTGTGACTCGACCAATGCCGAGATTCCCGGTGTCGGTCCCAGCGAGAGCGAGGTTGGTCCCACCCTGCACCGGCTGATCCGCGGCGCCGAGGGCCGGGTGATCGTGGCCTGCTTCGCCTCGAACGTGGACCGGGTCCAGCAGATCGTCGACGCCGCGGTGTCACAGGGCCGGCGGGTGGCCTTCGTCGGCAGGTCGATGGTCCGCAATATGGGGATCGCCAAGGATCTGGGTTTTCTGCGGGTCACAGACCGCGATGTGATCGACATCGGGGCCGCCGAGGAGATGCCGCCGGAGAAGGTGGTGCTGGTCACCACCGGAACCCAGGGCGAACCGCTCTCGGCGCTGTCACGGATGTCGCGTGGCGAGCACCGGTCGATCACGCTGACCGCCGGCGATCTGGTGGTGCTGTCGTCGTCGCTGATTCCCGGCAACGAGGAAGCCGTCTACGGGGTGATGGACGCACTGGCCAAGATCGGTGCCCGGGTGGTCACCAATGCCCAGGCGCGCGTTCATGTTTCCGGGCACGCCTACTCCGGCGAACTACTGTTCCTCTACAACGGAATTCGGCCCCGCAACGTGATGCCTGTACACGGCACCTGGCGGATGATGCGCGCCAACGCCGCACTGGCCGTCCGTACCGGGGTGCCAGAGGAGTCGATCCTGATGGCCGAGAACGGGGTCAGCGTCGACCTGGTCGCCGGACAGGCACGCATTGCCGGGGCGGTACCGACCGGCAAGATGTTCGTCGACGGGCTCGTCGACGGCGATGTCGGCGATGCAACGCTGGGGGAGCGGTTGATCCTGTCCAGCGGATTCGTCGCGATCACGGTGGTGGTCCGCCGCGGGACCGGCAAGCCGGTGGCTCCGCCGCACCTGCATTCGCGGGGCTTCTCCGAAGACCCCAAGGCCCTGGAGCCGGCGGCGCGCAAGGTCGAGGCGGAACTGGAATCCCTTGCCGCAGAGCAGGTCACCGATCCGGCCCGGATCGCTCAGGCGGTGCGCCGCACGGTGGGCAAATGGGTGGGCGAGGTCTACCGGCGTCAGCCGATGATCGTGCCGACGGTGATCGAGGTCTGAGCCGGCCGGCTCAGAGCTTTTCGGCGTACACCGACCACTCCAGATCACTCGCGCCCAGACGGCGGCCAGTGGGCTCGACATAGCGCTGGAGGAACTGTTCGGGTCCGGCCTGCTCGATCAGTCGCCAGCCGTATTCGGCAAGAAAATCTGCCACCTCGGCAGGCTGCAGGCCGAAATGCCAGAGCTTCCCGGAGCCGACCCGGCGGTTCAGCGAGGCTCGACGAAGGAGAGGCGAAGCTGGGGCCGCCGCACAAACCTTGCGATACAACGTCGGCGACCCGTACAGATTCGTGCCGTCGATGAAGTCGCGGCGGACGTAGGTGAACACCAGCCGGCTACCGGTCGCCGCCGCGCGCAGGCCTTCCAGGGTTCCGCGGACGGCGCTCTCGGTCAGGTACTGGGTCACGCCTTCGGCGACGAAGAACGTCCGGAACGCGGTGCGATAGCCGTGCTCGACCAGCGTGGTCAGCACATCGTCGTGCTCGAAGTCCAGCGCCACCAGCCGAACCGACAGCGGCAGTTCACCCAACACCCGGCGCACGGTGGTGGCCTTGCGGGCGATGTTGACCGGCTGATCCACCTCGAACACCGGAATGGGGCTTCGCCGGGCGAGTCGGTAGGCGAGGGTGTCCAGGCCGGCACCGAGGATCACCACGGCCTGGATTTTCGCGACGTGCTCGCCGATCGCCTCGTCGACGCGGTCGGCGATGAAACGCTTGCGGCAGGTCAGGTTGACCCACAGGCCCGGCCCGGATCGGTCCATCGCGGCGATGAACCATCGGCGC
Organism: Mycobacterium sp. TH-M11; assembly: GCF_057473725.1. Classification (NCBI taxonomy): domain Bacteria; kingdom Bacillati; phylum Actinomycetota; class Actinomycetes; order Mycobacteriales; family Mycobacteriaceae; genus Mycobacterium; species Mycobacterium sp. TH-M11. Next base: position 23,859 of record NZ_JBYCLD010000397.1, read on the forward strand.
AGCGGCGCGGGCCGCGTGGCCGCCACCAGCCAGCGCATGACGGTCGGCAAGAACGGTGTCGCCAGGTCGTCGTCGACCAGGCGTTGTCCGGGCGGCTCATGGTGCTCGATTGCTGCCAGCACCATCGGGCCGTAGGCCGTCTGAGCTACCGGGTTGCGTGCCATCGGGCTACCTCTTGTTGATGAACCCGGCGTCGACGGGCAAGGTGATGCCGGTGATGTAGCGGGCCGCATCGGATACCAGCCAGGCCACCGCATTGGCGATGTCCTCCGGTTCCAGCACCTGTACCGGCAGCGCATTGCCCATGTCCGGTGGCGTACCTGTCGCGGCGGTGAGCTCGGCCAGCCAACCCCGGACGTAGTCGTTGTTGATCATCGGGGTGTCGACACCGGCCGGGTGCACCGAGTTCACCCGAATGCTGTGCTGCGCCAGCAGGTTCGCGTAGACTCGCATCAGTCCGACCAGCCCATGTTTGGCCGCGGTGTAACCGATGGCTCCGGCATCGTGGCTGCCGATGCCGGCCAGGCCCGCGGCCGAACTGATCAGCACGATCGACCCGCCGTCGCCCTGGTCGATCATCGTCGGAATCGCGGCCTCGATGGTGTGGTACACACCGGTCAGGTTGACGTCGATGACGTCGTGCCAGCCATCGGCCGCGGCCATCGGGGCGATGCCGGCGTTGGCCACCACGATGTCCACCCGGCCCAACTCGTCGAGGCCGGCCTGCAGTGCGGCGCCCAGGGCCACCTGGTCACGTACATCGGCTTGGCGGGCGACGATGCGCGCACCGGTGTCTTCGACCAGCTTGACGGTGGCCGCCAAGTCCTCGGCGTCCGCCAGGGGGTAGGGCACGCTGGCGATCTGCCCGCACAGGTCGACAGCGATGATGTCGGCTCCGTCGGCGGCCAGCCGCAGGGCATGGGCGCGACCCTGGCCGCGGGCCGCGCCGGTGATCAGCGCGACCTTCCCTTGTAGGCTGCCGCTCGACGGACGCGCTGTCATGGACGCAACTGGCCTTTGCCCGCGTCGCCGGCCGGAACCGGTTGCACCATCTTGATGTCCGGTGCGCCGGCCAGATGCTCGGTAAGGCTGCCGAACAGCTCACCGACCGCGGGTGCCGTCGAGTGGGCCTTCAACGCGTCGGCGTCGGCCCACTGCTCGATGAACACAAAGGCGCCGTCGGCTTCGTGCAGGGAGTACAGCTGGCAACCCGGCTCGTCGTGCACCTGTGCCACCGCCTTGGTGCAGATCTCGCGCACGGCCTCGACCGATTCCGGCTTGACGGTGAAGGTGGCGACGACGACCACTGGCGAGACCACGGGCATGTTGCGACTCCTTGGCTGAAGGGGGATTCACGGGCCACCCTACCGAGCCCCCGTGCGGATACGCGCTGAACCGATCCGCCGGGGCCAGTGTGGCTTATGGTGCAGATGGGGTAATTGCGACTAGGCTTGCCGATATGGCTAGTAAGACCGGTACTAGTAGAGCTCCCGCGCGCTCCGGTACCCGAACGACCAGGGCAAAAGCCGGTTCCAAGGCCGCACCCAAGGCTGGTTCACGGCCCGCTCGGTCTCGCCCGGCTGCCAAGCCGCGCCGCGCCGCCCGGCAGCACTCGGGTCCGGTGGCGCTCGGGATGGCCTGCGGACGCCTGGCCCGCGCCACCTGGCTGATGGTCGCCAAGGGCGCTGGTGGCGCGGCGCGCTCGGTGGGCCGCGCCCACGACATCGATCCCGGCCATCGCCGCGACGGCATCGCGCTGGCCCTGCTGGGATTTGCCGTGGTGACCGCCGCCAGCTGCTGGCTGGATGCCGCCCGGCCGGTCGGGGCGTGGATCGACACCGGTCTGCGCACCGTGATCGGCGGAGCGGTGGTGCTGCTTCCGCTGCTGGCCGCCGCCGGTGCCGTGCTGCTGATGCGCACCGAACCCGACCCGGAAAACCGGCCTCGCCTGATCCTCGGATCGGCCATGATCGGGCTGCCGATCCTGGGCCTGTGGCACCTGTGGTCGGGCTCGCCGCAGAGCCCCGACGGCCGCCTGCATGGCGCCGGCTTTGTGGGGTTCGCGATCGGCGGCCCGCTCGCCGACGGACTCACGGCGTGGATCGCCGCGCCGTTGTTGTGCATCGGTGTGTTGTTCGGAGTGTTGTTGCTGACCGGTACCACCTTGCGTGAGGCCCCCGAGACCCTGCGCACGATGTTCCGCGGCGACTACGACGATTACGACGATTACGACGACTACGACGACTACGACGATCAGGATTACGACCAGACCTACGAGGCTGCCGATGACGACGCCGCCTACGACGCCGGCGTCGGCACCCAGGCCGGTGGCACCAGCCGGTTCGGCGCAATCGAGCCCGACGCCGGAGTCGACGACGCCCCGGACTGGCAGTCGCGCACCCCACTGGACAACTACCCGCTCGATGAAGAGCCCGCCGCGGCGCCGCCCCCGGTCAAGCCGGTGCGCCGCAAGTCCGCCAAGGAGGCCAAGGCGGCCAAGTCCGCCGAAACCACCGTGGTCCTCGACCGCGTGGTGGAGGGCCCCTACACGCTGCCGGCGCTGAGCCTGCTGGTCGCCGGGGACCCCCCGAAGACACGCACCGCCGCCAACGACCAGATGGCCGACGCGATCACCTCGGTGCTGGAACAGTTCAAGGTCGACGCCGCGGTCACCGGCTGCACCCGCGGTCCCACCGTTACCCGCTACGAGGTGGAGCTGGGCCCCGGCGTCAAGGTCGAGAAGATCACCGCTCTGCAACGCAACATCGCCTATGCGGTGGCCACCGAGAGTGTGCGGATGCTCGCCCCGATCCCGGGCAAGTCCGCCGTCGGTATCGAGGTGCCCAACACCGATCGCGAACTGGTGCGGCTCGCCGACGTGCTGACCGCGCCGTCCACCCGCGGCGATCACCACCCGCTGGTGATCGGACTGGGCAAGGACATCGAAGGCGACTTCATCTGCGCCAACCTGGCCAAGATGCCGCACCTGCTGGTGGCCGGTTCCACCGGTTCGGGCAAGTCCAGCTTCGTCAACTCGATGCTGGTGTCACTGTTAGCGCGCGCCACCCCCGAAGAGGTCAGGATGATCCTGATCGACCCGAAGATGGTGGAACTCACGCCGTACGAAGGCATTCCGCACCTGATCACCCCGATCATCACCGAGCCGAAGAAGGCCGCCGCGGCGCTGGCCTGGCTGGTCGAGGAGATGGAGCAGCGCTACCAGGACATGAAGTCGTCTCGGGTGCGCCACATCAACGACTTCAACGACAAGGTCCGCTCCGGGGAGATCACCACCCCGCTGGGCAGCGAACGGGTCTACCGGCCCTACCCCTACATCCTCGCGGTCGTCGACGAGCTCGCCGACCTGATGATGACCGCGCCGCGCGACGTCGAGGACGCGATCGTGCGGATCACCCAGAAGGCCCGCGCCGCCGGCATCCACCTGGTGCTGGCCACCCAGCGGCCGTCGGTGGACGTCGTCACCGGCCTGATCAAGACCAACGTGCCGTCCCGACTGGCGTTCGCCACGTCGTCGCTCACCGATTCCCGAGTCATCCTGGACCAGCCGGGCGCCGAGAAGCTGATCGGCATGGGCGACGGGCTTTTCCTGCCGATGGGCGCCAACAAGCCGATCCGGCTGCAGGGAGCGTTCATCTCCGACGAGGAGATCCAGGCCGTCGTCAGCGCCTGCAAGGACCAAGCCGAGCCCGAGTACACCGAGGGCGTCACCGCCGTGAAGGCCAGTGGGGACCGCGCCGACGTCGACCCCGACATCGGCGACGACATGGACGTCTTCCTGCAGGCCGTCGAACTGGTGGTGTCTAGCCAATTCGGTTCCACCTCGATGCTGCAGCGCAAGCTGCGGGTCGGCTTCGCCAAGGCCGGCCGGCTGATGGACCTGATGGAGACCCGCGACATCGTCGGCCCCTCCGAGGGCTCCAAGGCCCGGCAGGTGCTGGTCAAACCCGATGAGCTGGCCGCGACGCTGATGCTGATCCGCGGCGGCAACGCCCCCGACGACGACGGTGACGACGACGAGTTCTAGACGCGGTTACGCGCTGTGCACCAGGGCCAGGCCATGCCAGTCGCGCAACGGCTTGCGTCGCTTGCTGCGTGCCACCAGCCGGGCCACCGCGGCCTCCAACCCGCGGGTCAGTTCGTCGACCGCGGCGAACTCGAAGTCGGCCAGTACCCCGACGAACAGTTCCCCGGCGTAGCTCAAGACCGCCACACCGGTGCGAAGCTGCATCGCGATCGGCGGCACCGGCAGCACCGCGACCACGTCGGACCCCATGATCTGCAACGGCTCTGACGGGCCGGGGACGTTGGTCGCCAACGCCACCACGCCGCGCTGGTGGACCTGTCCGAGCAACCGCGCCGCCCAGGTCGACCACGCGACGGGCAGCAGGCCCGCGGCCGACATGATCGCGCGTCCAGCGTGACGCTGGCCGCCGGCTTTGGCCTGCGCCATACGCGAGCGCACGGCCAGCAACCGCTTCACCGGGTTTGACTCCTCGATCGGCAGACGCGGCAACAGCAACGCCCCCCGGCTGTCGAGGCTCCCCGGCGCATCCGCGGAGCTGGTCGATACCGGCACCAGAGTGCGTAGCGAATCGGGTTGGGGCACTTGGCCACGACGGATCATGAAGTCGCGGTAGCTCTCGGTCAGGGCCGCCAACACCACGTCATTGACGGTCACGTCGAAGACCCGACAGACCTGCTCGATATCGCCGAGCGGAACCCGTGCCGCGCTGTAGCGACGGCGGCTGGTGATCGGACCGTTCAGCGACGATGCGCTCTGTTGCAGCAAGCCGGTCGCGAGTTCCACGACGCCGCGCAGGTTGTACATCCAATGCACCGGGTTGAGGTCCAGCACCGGCCGGCCGTGTGGCGGCTGCGCCGCATCGCGGGGCGCCGCGGCGGCGTGGGCTGCCAAATGGGCGAATCCGTTGTCGGACAAGCCGGTCAGCATGTGGGCGGCCGCGGTGCCGTCGGCGATGCAGTGGTGCACCTTCATCAGCAGGGCCCATCTGTCACCGCGCAGCCCGCTGATCACCCAGATCTCCCACAGCGGACGGTTACGGTCCAACCGCCAGGACATCACGTCGGCAACCAGCGCGTGCAGCTCGGCGTCTCCGCCGGGGGAGGGCGCCGCGACCCGGCCGATGTGATGGGCGAGGTCGAAGTGGGGGTCGTCCACCCATTCGGGTGCGCTCAGATCCAAGGCATGGCGCACCAGCCGCTGACCGAACCGCGGGCACCCGCGCAGGCGTTCGGCCAGCGTTGCCTGCAGCGAGGCGTGGTCGGGAGCGGGACCGTCGAGGACGGCCAGGGTCCCAGTCGCCATGCTGACGTTGTGGTCGGAGTCCTCGACGCCCAGAAAGCCGGCGTCCAGGGGGGTCAGGTGCTCGGCCACGGCTACCTCCAGTTGTCTGCAACTGTCAGTACCACTATCTCGTGTCCCGGCGGCGCGCGGCAGGGCCGGAAGTCCCCAGGTTCGATGACCGTGACATGCGCCAGACACGTGCTGGATACGGACCGGATACGGACCGGACACCAGCGGTTTTCTAGGGCCGTAAGGGCGCGTAATCTCGCCACGTGGATTGGGCACGACTTTTCGCTTTCGATACCCCGCCCTCGGAGATCTTTATCCGTGGAACCGTCATCTACATCGCGATTTACGCGTTGCTGCGGGTGGTATTGAAACGTGAGGCGGGCACCAACGGCATCACAGATCTCATCGTCGTGGTGTTGATCGCCGACGCGGCGCAGAACGGGATGGCCGGCGGCTACCGATCGATCAGCGACGGCATTCTGCTCGTCGGGGTGATCATCGGCTGGTCATACCTGCTGAACTGGATGGCGCACCGCTGGCCCGGCGTGGCCAGGGTTTTGCGGCCGGGGCCGTTGTTGGTGATCTACGACGGAGCATTCCTGTACGCCAATATGCGCAAAGAGATGATTACCGAGGAGCAGGTCCGCGAGCAGGCTCGCAAACAGGGAATCGCCGACCTGTCCGTAGTCCGTGAGGGCCGGATGGAATCCGATGGGCAGTTCAGCTTTCTGATCGGCTCCACGCGCCGCGCACGCGATCTGGTCATCGATTAGGGCGAGAGACGAGGGGAGACTAGAGAACCAGCAACATCCGGGTGTTGCCCAAGGTATTGGGCTTGACGTAACTCAGATCCAAGAATTCGGCCACCCCGACGTCGTAGGAGCGTTGCATCTCCTCGAACACCTCCGCGGTGACCGGCGTGCCGTCGATCTCGGTGAAGCCGTGCCGGGCGAAGAACTCGGTCTCGAAGGTCAACACGAACAGCCGCTGCAACTGCAGCTCGCGGGCGACCTGCAGCAGACGGTCGACGATCGCGTGTCCGATGCCGCGACCGGTCAGGCTCGGGTCCACCGCGATGGTGCGTACCTCGCCGAGGTCCGACCACAACACATGCAGGGCGCCGCAGCCCACCACCTGCTGATCGGCGTCCTCGGCGACCCAAAATTCCTGGACCGCCTCATACAGCGTTACCAGGTTCTTTTCCAGCAGGATCTTGCCGGCATAGACATCCACCAGCTGCTTGATCGCCGGGACGTCCGAGGTGCGCGCACGCCGGACCACGGGCCGCCCCGCCGGTCGATCCGCCGCAAGATTCACAGCTGCACAGTATCGGTTTCTCATTTCGGGCTGGGCAACAGATATTCTGGCCTCCGTGTCGGGACAGCCAAAAACCGGTCCAGCGGTGACGCATGTCCCCGTGGTCAATCTTGCGAACGCGTTGACCGTCGTGCGGATGGGGTTGGTCCCGGTCTTCCTGCTGGCGCTGTTCGCCGAGGACGGCCACGATCCGAAGACCCGTATCGCGGCGTTCGTCATCTTTGCCGTCGCCATCATCACCGATCGACTGGACGGCAGCCTGGCGCGTAACTACGGCATGGTGACCGAGTTCGGCACGCTGGCCGACCCGATCGCCGACAAGGCGCTGATCGGCGCGGCGCTGATCGGTCTGTCGATGCTGGGTGACCTGTGGTGGTGGGTGACGGCGGTGATTCTGGTCCGTGAGATCGGGATCACCCTGCTCAGGTTTGCCGTGCTGCATCGCGGTGTGATCCCGGCCAGCCGTGGCGGCAAGCTCAAGACCCTGGTGCAGGCGGTCGGTATCGGCTTGCTCATCTTGCCGCTGGAAGGCCCGTGGCTGGTGACGGCCTGGACAGTGATGACCGCAGCGGTGATCCTCACGGTACTGACCGGCCTGGACTACGTCGTTTCGGCGGTGACCGACTTGCGCGGCGGGTCGGTCACTGGCGCATGAACCCGGCGGTTCAGCGAGGCTCGACGCAGGAGAGGCGAAGCTGGGACCGCCGAATGAACCCGGCGGTTCAGCGAGGCTCGACGCAGGAGAGGCGAAGCTGGGACCGCCGAATGAAACTGCCGAATCCGGGAACCCATTCGGGAGTCGCGCGCGTTGACCTTGGTGACTGTCGGTTTTCCAAGGGTTACCCGTGAGGGGGAGTGCACGATGACGACATTGCTGCGGGAGTCGGTCGGCGAGGTGCTGCGTCAGGCCCGGACCGCCCAGGGCCGCACGCTGCGTGAGGTGTCGGACGCGGCGCGGGTGAGTCTCGGCTACCTCTCGGAGGTCGAGCGGGGCCGCAAGGAAGCGTCCAGCGAGCTGCTCAACGCAATCTGCGCGGCGTTGCGGATCCCGTTGTCGACGGTGCTCTTCGACGCCGGAACCCGGCTGGCGCAGGCCGAGCGGGCCGAACTGGCAGTGCGCAACGCCCGCAGCGGCGCGGTGACCCGCATCGACGCCGGTACCAAGGTCGTCATCCCGCCGATTCGGACGCTGGCATCGGTAGCCTCGGCGTGACGCGCCCGGGCTGAACGCTCACCCGATAACCGCCGACCCGATAAATTGATCACCGGTACCGGCGGTAGAGCGACAACACTGGACGACAAGCAGACGGAGCTGACTGATGGCCAACCCGTTCGTCAAGGCGTGGAAGTACTTGATGGCGCTGTTCAACTCGAAGATCGACGAGCATGCCGATCCCAAGGTGCAGATCCAGCAGGCAATCGAAGAGGCGCAGCGTCAGCACCAGGCCCTGACCCAGCAGGCCGCGCAGGTGATCGGTAACCAGCGGCAGTTGGAGATGCGCCTGAACCGCCAACTGGCCGACATTGAGAAGCTTCAGGTCAACGTCCGCCAGGCCCTGACTCTGGCTGATCAGGCTACGGCCGCCGGAGACGCCGCGAAGGCCACCGAGTACAACAACGCCGCAGAGGCGTTCGCGGCCCAACTGGTCACCGCCGAACAGAGCGTGGAAGACCTCAAGGCGCTGCACGACCAGGCGCTGTCGGCGGCGATGCAGGCCAAGAAGGCCGTCGAGCAGAACGCCATGGTGCTGCAGCAGAAGATCGCCGAGCGCACCAAGCTGCTCAGCCAGCTCGAGCAGGCCAAGATGCAGGAGCAGGTCAGCGCCTCGCTGCGCTCGATGAGCGAGATTGCCGCCCCCGGAACCACTCCCAGTCTCGACGAGGTGCGCGACAAGATCGAACGGCGCTACGCCAACGCGATCGGGGCCGCCGAGTTGGCGCAGGGTTCGGTGCAGGGCCGGATGATCGAGGTTGAGCAGGCCGGTGTGCAGATGGCGGGCCACTCCCGGCTGGAGCAGATCCGGGCATCCATGCGGGGCGAGTCGCTGCCCGCGGGTGGCTCAACCACCGCCTCCGGCCAGGCCACCCCGGCAAGCCCGCAGGCTGGCACCAACCCCACCCCCGAGAACCCGCTGGGACGGTAGCCAGGTGGCCGCGACACTCGGAAGCAGCGCACGGCACCCACTGCTGCAGCGTGCCGTGGACCGAGCCAGTGAGGCTGCCGACCTGCTCGCCGACAAGCTGGGTGCATCGCTGACCCGAGGGCCAGGATGCTGCGCAAGCGCCGGTGGGCGCTGCGGCTGGGCCTGTTCTTCACTGCCACATGCGGATTCTGGACGTTGGTGACCGCCGTGCTGGCGTCGTGGTCGACGCCGGTGTGGGTGCTGCTGATCACCGGACTGGTGGCCGCGGGCGCGGCCGCCCCGGCGACGCTGTTGCTGTTGCGCTATCGCTGGCTGCGCGCCGCGCCGCTGCCGGCCGCGCGCTCCACCGCGGGGCGGCGTCTGCCGCCTCCCGGGTCGGCGGCACGGCCGGCGATGTATGCGCTGGGCGCCTCCGAGCGGGGGATGGTCTCGCTGCTCGGCGTGATCGAGCGGGGCCGGCTGTTGCCCGCCGATGAGATCACCGAACTGACGGCCGCGGTCAACCGCGCCGCGTCCACCATGGCGGCCACAGCGGCTGAGGTGGTGTCCATGGAGCGCGCCGCGCAGCACAGCGCTCAGTCACGTCAATACCTGGTGCCGACGATCAACGCGTTCACCGCGCAGCTCAGTGCCGGTGTTCGCCAGTACAACGAGATGGTCACCGCCGCAGCGCAACTGGTGGCCTCGGCCAACGACGGATCGACGACATCGAACGGCGATCCGGCTAATTCCCCGATGTCGCAGCGGCGCTACCGCGAGGAACTGGTCGGTGCGACCGAGAAGATGCTGGGCTGGGCGCAGGCATTCGACGAACTGGCTGAGTTGCCCCGCGTCGTCTAGATGTCGTCGCTGCGCTGATCGACCGATTCCGGTCGGGGACCGTAGCGTTCCTCGTAGGACCGGTGAATGTGGGCGTCGCGCTCGCGTTTGCGTGCGTTGGCGAACTCCGGGTTCAGGCCGTGCATCCGCAGCATGTGCGTGCGCCACACCTTGTTGAGCGCGTGTGCGAATAGGATCACCATGAACCAGATCGGAAACGTCATGCTGAACCGCGTCATGAAGTCTGTCGGGAACAGCCAGAACGGGATCAGGATCAGCGTCGTCGGCACGACGGCGCGCATGATCATCCGGACGGTGGCACCCGGGCCGGCCAGGTCGTTGCGGACCCAGTCCAGCA
>NZ_JBYCLD010000398.1:0-10743 GCF_057473725.1 Mycobacterium sp. TH-M11
CGCCGGCGCCGACCCGGTAGCCGCCGGACTTGATCAGGTCTACCGACTCGCGCCCGACGATGCGGTGCATCCCGTCAGCGTCGATGACCGCGGCGTCACCGGTGCGGTGCCAGCCGTCGGTGTCGAACGCCTCGGCGGTCGCGTCCGGCCGGTTCAAGTAGCCGTTGAACAGCGTCGGACCTCGAACCTGCAGTCGCCCAATGGTTTCGGCATCATGCGGTACCGGATTTCCGTCGTCGTCGACCAGCCGGGATTCGATGCCGGCCAGCGGACGGCCGACCCAACCGGGCCGCCGTTCACCGTCGGCCCGTGTCGACAACGTGATCAGCGACTCGGTCGCCCCGTACCGTTCGACGGGTGCATGCCCGGTCAGCCGGACCAACTGGTCGAACACCGGCACCGGCAGCCCGGCGCTGCCGGACACCAATAGCCGCGCCGAACGCAGCGCCTCGGCAGCCGTCGGGTCGGCGACCACCCGCGACCACACCGTCGGCACGCCGAAATACAGCGTGCCGTTCGCGGCCGCGTAGGCCTCCGGAGTCGGCTTGCCGGTGTGCACAAAGCGATTCCCGACACGCAGCGATCCGAGCAGGCCCAGCACCAGACCGTGTACGTGAAACAGCGGCAGGCCGTGCACCAGGGTGTCGTCGGCGGTCCACTGCCATGCCTCGGCCAGTGCGTCCAGGTCAGCGGCAATCGCCGCGCCGCTGAGCTGCACCCCTTTGGGCGGACCGGTGGTGCCCGAGGTGTAGATGATCAACGCGGTTTCCTGCGGCGACGGCACCGGCTGGCGATGCCAGGACCGCGCCCCGATCCGCACCGGAATGTGCGGCAGACCTTCGGCTGCTTCATCGTCGCGGGGCGCCGCACCCAGCCATGCCTGTGCGCCGGAATCGGTGAGGATGTGGCGACGTTCGGCCTGGCCGACGTCGGCCGGCACTGGGACCACCGGCACCCCCGCGATCAGGCAGCCGGCGATGGCCAGTGCGGTCGGCGCGGTGGGCGTGGCCAGCACCGCGATCCGACCCGCGCCCCGGACTCGCTCGGCCACCGAGTTGGCGGCGCCGACGAAGTCGCTGCGGCTGAGCGTGACCTGATCGAGGTCGAACCGGACGGCGTCCTCGACATCGCGGCCACCTGCGACGACGGAAGGATCCAGCGAGGTCAGCAGCACGTGAGCAGGCTACCCGGCGGATTCAGGCCGGCGAGTCAGTGGTCGGCACACGCGCCAAATCAGCACCGACCGGTGCGGTGCGGGGTGGCGGCGCAGACAGCGGTCCAGTCGCCGAATCAAATCCTGACATGAGTCATCCGTCGCCCCGAGTGCCGCCGTACCCACTTCGAGAACGCCAAACGCCGAGGCGCCGCACGGGCTGGTGCCGTAGGACCTGTCAGCGGTGGACGTTGGACCCTACGTCTGGGACGTCGAGATCGCAACGCTGGCTACAACGTCGCGAATGCCCCACAGCGAGGTTGCCATGGCCAGTGCCGGAGAAGTCTTGCGAGCCCACGAAAACCAGGAGGTCGATTGATGCCTACAAGCGCGCTGGACAGCAGCGTCATCGATGATGCGGTGACCTCGGCGTGTCGCGCCCCGTCGCTACACAACAGCCAGCCCTGGCAATGGGTTTACCGCGACGGCCAGCTTCGACTGTTCCTCGACTCGAGCCGAATCATGGATGCCGACCACTCGGCGCGGGAAGCGCTAATCGGCTGCGGCGCAGCGCTAGATCACCTACGGACAGCGATGGCTGCCGCCGGCTGGCAGGCTGTCATCGAACGATCTCCCGACTCGGACCGCCCACAGTATCTGGCGACGATCGACTTCGAACCAGTCAGCTTTGTCACCGCGCGAGACCGCCTGATGGCGGATGCCATCTGGACGCGTCGCACCGACCGATTGCCTTTCGGAGCACCGACCAACTGGCGTTCGATTTCCTCGATCTGGGTCAGCGGCGCCGGCAACCCATCGGTCCACGTCGAGACGGTACCCGATGGCATGGTTGCAAAACTGGAAGATGCAGCCCAGCTGGCGGAGTCGCTTCGGCTATACGACGGTGCCTATCACGCTGAACTAGACTGGTGGACGGCGCCATTCGAGAACACCGAGGGCATCCCGCACAGCTCCTTGGTCTCGGCTTCCGAAAGCGACCGAGTCGGCATCGAACGCGTTTTTCCCGTCATTAGCGGCACCGAGCGCCGTACCGAGATTACCGAAGATCACGCCGCGATCATGCTGTTGTCCACCGAAGGAGACAGTCGCGCTGACGCTTTGGCCGCCGGCGAGGCGCTGTCGGCGACGTTGCTGAGTTGCACCGTGGCCGGCCTTGCCACCTGCACGGTGACCCACCTCACCGAGTTACCCGCGACCCGCGAAGTGATCCGTTCGCTGATGAATCACGATGCCGTACCGCAGGTTTTGGTCAGAGTCGGTCTGGTGCCGGTTGCCGAACGCACTCCCAAGCCCACACCGCGACGGCCCCTTCCGCAGGTCCTGCGCACCAGGGCCTTCGACTGACTTAGCAGCATGCTCACTCACATTGGCAGCGTCGCGGACGACCACCTCCCCATCCACGAGGCGCGGCCAGCCAGTGCGGGTCATCGACGGGCACTATTGCCCTCCACCGGTAGACGTTGGGCCCTACGCGTGGGCCACCCGAATTGCGAGGCTGTGTGCATCGTCGCAGTAACCCTGAGGTGAGGTCGCCATGCAGAGCTTCGTAATCCGTCCGATGACGTGGCCGGTCCTGCGACTGTTCAGCCGCAATCCGCTGATTCGACTGAGCGACCGCATCGAAACCGCGGTGGTTGCCCTGGCCGTCTTGTTCGTTGTCGTCGCCGCGGCCGGCGCCGGGGTGATGGGAACGGTGATTCACGACAGGCAGGCTCAGAAGTATCGCGAACAGGCGCAAACGCGGCATACCGTGGTCGCCTGGGCTGTCGACGACAGCCAGCCGACGGTGTCGCCGGAGACGACCCCCTTCATGGTCCACGCTCGTTGGAAGGTCAACGGCGTCGATCACCTCGAACTGCTGGGCTGGAACAGGGCCACGAAGGCCGGTGATGCCCTCGAGATCTGGGTCGACAATTACGGCCGAGCCGTCACGGCTCCTCGGCCGATCGGGCGAGCCGTCGTCGATGCGGTGGCGGCGGCGTTCATTGGCTGGGTGATCGCGATTCTGGCCGCCGCGGAGGTGGTCGGCGCATTGTGCGCGCATCTAAGGCGAGTACGAGATGACCAGTGGAACAGAGATATTCGAAGCCTCGTCGACGGCGGCTTCACCAACCGCCAGTAGTGACCGCCGCCGGCGCCAGCGCCCGCAACCCGTGGATCCACGCAGGGAGATTCGAATGTCCACTCCGGAAACCAATCTGGGCATCGTGGTCGGTGTCGACGGCTCGCCGGCGGCCAAGTACGCGGTCGACTGGGCGGCGCGGGACGCCGCGATGCGCGATACCCGCCTCACGCTGGTACACGCCGTGCGCCCGATCGGGCTCACCCAGCCGCCACTGACCTCGGCGACGAGTTTCTCGCGCTGGCAGGTCGAGCATGGACAGCGGGTTCTCGACGAGGCCGTCCGACTCGCCGCCGACGCCGCTCCCGATGGCGAGCCCGAGCAGATCGAAACGGAGATGCTGTTCGCCCAGGCGGTCCCGACGCTGATCGACCTGTCCAAAGACGCCGATCTGGTTGTCGTCGGTTCCCGGGGACGCGGACCGATTGCCCGCAGCGTGTTGGGCTCGGTGAGCGCGAGCCTGATCCGCCACGCGCACTGCCCGGTGGCGATCATTCACGACGAGGACCCGCTGATGGCCGACCCCGCGCACGCACCGATCCTGGTCGGCATCGACGGCTCACCCGCGTCGGAGCCAGCGACCGCGATCGCGTTTCAGGAGGCCTCCTGGCGACGTGTCGACCTCGTCGCCCTGCACGTGTGGAGCGACGTCGAAGTCAACGACTACCCCGCGATCGACTGGCCGGCGATGAAGCCGGCCGCCGAGGAAGTCCTGGCCGAACGACTGGCCGGTTGGCAAGAACGCTACCCCGATGTGACGGTGCGGCGGGTGGTCGAATGCGACCATCCCACATACCAACTCATCCGGCACTCGGAAATGACGCAGTTGGTGGTCGTCGGCAGCCACGGCAGAGGCGGATTCGCCGGCATGTTGTTGGGATCGGTGAGCAATTCGCTGGCTCATTCGGCACGGATGCCGGTGATCGTCGCGCGTCAACCCTGACCGCGCACAGCGGACGACCACACGAATCGACCTGGAGCGGCTGACCGGCATCCACGAGCGCCGTGTCTCGGTCGGAGAAGAAGACTCGTTGAGCCTCGCCACGTCGGCAGCGCGCGATTGCCTTGACAGGGCACACTGCGATCCAGCGACCATCGACGTCGTGATCAATTGCAGCATCACCAAACTCCGTGACGGCATGCATCAGTGGTTGGAGCCGTCGATGGCCAGCGCCGTCGCGCACGCCATCGGAGCGGACAACGCGATGACCTTCGATCTCTCCAATGCCTGCGCTGGAATGCTCAGCGGGGTAACCGTTCTCAACAACTGGATCCGGCAAAGCAGCATCCGCCGCGGGTTGGTGGTCAGCGGCGATCAGCCGCCGTCGTGAAATCGGACGTTTGTCAACTACCCACGACAGCGAGATCGGCCGGACCGGCGACGAGTTCGAAGAAGCGCTCGACGTCGCCACGGCGGCATACCGCAGTACCCGGAGTCATCATCATGGCGGCCCCGGCGGCCACTCCGAAGCGCACCGAGGTGGCCAACGTCCAACCGCGCGTCAGCCCGACCGTGATGGCCGCCACCATCGCGTCACCGGCGCCAACTCCACTGTTGGAACGCACTTTGATCGCCGGGATACGTTGAGCCTGATCGGATGTCACCAGAAGCGCACCGCGGTCGCCGACCGACACCACGATGACCTGCGCATGTCCGCCGGCGATCAGTTCGCGGGCCGCCGCGACCTGCTCTGCCTCGGTTGCCAGTTCACCCCCGACGGATTCGCGTAACTCTCGAATGCTCGGCTTGATCAGGTAGACCCCGGATGTGATGTGCCGCAGGGCCGGACCGGATGCGTCCAGGATCAGCTGGGCTCCCAGATCGCAGCAGACCCCGGCAATCCGCTGATAGAAGTCCGTGGGCACCCCGGGCGGCAGGCTGCCGCTGACCACCACGAATCGGGCGGAGGCCGCAGCGCGGCGAAGTTCATCGACGCACTGGGCCCGTTCGGCGAATGTCAAGTGTGGGCCCGGCAGCACAAACCGGTACTGCTGCCCGGTGACCGCCTCGTCGACGGCGAAGCTCTCCCGCGTCCGCCCGGCAATGTCGACGCGATGATACGGAACATGCTCTGCCGTCAGCAGATCGACCACCACCTGCCCCGTCGGTCCGCCGGCCGGGAACACCGCCGCGACCTTCGCCCCGAGTATGTGGGCGATCCGCGCAACGTTGATGCCGCCGCCGCCCGGGTCATGCCGCGTGCCATGACAGCGGAGCTTTTCGGTGGGACGGACCTGGTGGACTCCGGTCGTGATGTCGAGGGCCGGATTCATCGTCAGCGTCACGATGGTGGGCCGGTCACCGTTGGAACTTGTGTCGCAGGTAATCACCTGATGCAACCCCGCCTACAGGCCCGTCGGATAGGTTTCGGGAGTCTCGCCCGCCACCCACTGGCTGGTCACTTCCAGCGGCTGAAGCGCCTGGGTGGTCTCGATGTGGATCATCGCGTCGAACTGATCGGCCGGCCGCACGTGAAAGTAGTGACTTTGCCGCTCGGTCGCCGGCAGATAGATGACGCCGATCGCTCGGCCCAGCCGGACCACATCCAACGCCTGGTCCGCGCCGGCGTCCGAGGAGATGAAGAACGCCGGGTTACCGGTCTGGTGGAACAACTCCTCGACGCTTCCCGCCAATGCGGGCCGGACAATCTTCCGTTCGGCCACGCCGCCCCATTCGGCGGCGGCGGTCACGGTGCCGGAGTAGGTGCTGAACCCGATCAACCGGGCTTGATCGCGGTAACGTTGCCGGGCCAGTTGGCCCAGGGTCAGCTGACCGTCGGCGGACACCTCGGTCGCTCGTGCGTCACCGACATGAGAGTTGTGCGCCCACACGACGATTCGTGCGGGCGATGGATCGTGGTGGCGGTCCAGATGCTCCAGCAACGCGTGCAGCGTCTGGGCCATGTGCTGGTCGCGCAGGTTCCAGGAGGTCACCCGCGCACCGAACATCGCCCGGTAATAGCGCTCGGCGTCCCGCACAACCTGAGCATTCTGCTCGGCGTAGAACAACTCGTCCTCGGCGAGTAATCCGTCACGACGCGCGTAGGCCAACGCGTTTCGCTGAATCTCGACCAATTGTTCGATGGCTTCCTTTTCGCACGACAAGCCGGCGCCGAAAGCGGCACGCATGCCGTAGGCCTGGCCGTCATCGGCGGAGGAGACGTGATCGAAGCACGAGTATCGGGATCGCGCGCGGGCCGCGGCCCGTGGGTCGATCGTCTCGAGGTAGCCCACCACCTCCTGCATCGATCGATGCAGGCTGTAGAGATCCAGTCCGTAGAAGCCGGTTTGACGGCGGCCTTGGTCTTCACAGCGCCGATTCTCGGTCCGCAACCAGTCGGCGAAATCGCGAACATCCGTGTTACGCCACATCCACGACGGGAATCTCTCGAAGCCGCGTAACGCCTGCTCGGCAGTGTAGTCGTCACCCATCCCGCGTACGTACCGATTGACCCGGTAAGCGTCGGGCCAATCCGCCTCGGCGGCCACCGCACAGAATCCCTTCTCCTGGATCAGCCACTTCGTTATCTCGGCGCGAGCTTGATAAAACTCGTGAGTGCCGTGCGAACTTTCACCGATAAGAACCACCCGTGCGTCACCGACCAACTCCGACAACACCTCTCGGGGCGGCACACCGCCGGGTGCATCGACGGCGAAGCGCCGAACGATGTCGGCGGCCGTCTCGGCGACCGGCGCGGCAGCGCGCGCGGTGGTCGGGGTGGCAAGCAGGGTCTGGACCTCCTGATCACTGACCTGATTGAAATCCCAGTACGCGGCGCCGACGGCGAAGAACGGAGTCGGCATCGATGCGCAAACCATATCGTCGACCAGGCCTGCGAATTCGCGACAAGTCGATTCCGGCGCCGATGGCACCGCGATCACGATGCGCGCCGGCTGCGCGTCCCGCAGCGCTTGCACTGCGGCGAACATACTTGCACCCGTGGCCAATCCGTCGTCGACGAGGATGACGGTCTTACCGGTCACGACGAGCGGCGGACGCCCATCGCGGTAGGCGGCCTCGCGCCTGGCCAGCTCGCGCCCCTCCCGCTCGGCGATATCGCGCAATTGTTGCGGCGTGATCTGCAGGCCCCGGACCACATCGTCGTTCAGCACGATGCGGCCGCCGCTGGCGAGCGCGCCGGCGGCGAATTCCTCGTGGCCCGGCACGCCGAGCTTGCGCACGATGAACGCGTCGAGCGGCGCATGGAGCGCGCCGGCGACCTCCCAGGCCACCGGTACCCCGCCGCGCGCCAGGCCCAGGACCACCACGTCTGGCTTGTCCCGGTACGCCTGCAGCAGACCGGCCAACACCCGGCCGGCCTCACGGCGGTTGCGGAACAACCGATCTGGCGTGTCCTTGCCCAGGACAATCGCTCTGCTCATCGAGGTCTCTTCTCATTCAGGTCGCGAGCAACGCTGAGCCGGGCACGCGTTGGGGGCGGGCGGTACCGCAGCCGGAATGGGGTGCCGCTGCGGTCCCGCCCCTCAAACTGGTCACTTGGTGGATGCGATCGGCACGTGCTTTTCGACCGGCTTGGAGTCGTTAATGGCGATCGAGACGGTCAGGATGCCCTTGTCGTAGCGGGCCTTGACGTCGTCTTCGTCGGCACCGGGCGGCAGCGACACGGTGCGGACGAACGACCCGTAGGAGAATTCGGAGCGACCGTTGAACTCTTTGTGCTCGCTGCGCTCGGCCTTGACCGTCAATTGGCCGTCGCGCAGCGTGATGTCGATGTCCTTGGCCGGGTCGACACCGGGGATCTCCGCCCGCACCTCATAGTGGCCGTCTTTGATTTCGTCCTCGAGACGCATCAACCGGGTGTCCAACGTCGGCCGGAGTCCGGTGAACGACGGGAACGCGGCGAATAGGTCGGAGATGTCGGGAAAGATCGAATGCTGGTGACGCTTGACTGGAAGGGTGCTCATCTCTGCTCTCCTGCTGGGTGATTTTCTGCTGTCGTAACAGGATTCGACCACTTAGCGCGAAGCCGCAGTAGGGACCGAAGTCCTATCATCACGGGGTCATTCGTCGGCGTCGGCCCGGCTTGTCCGCCCAAAAGGTGGCTTTCGGCCCTAGAGCGGCGCTGTCCGTTTTTGCGATCGTAGGAGTGGATCCGCCCGGGTTGCGGCCGCGACCGCGAACGACCGGGACCGGGCAGATCCCCTCGCCTCCAGGCCGCCCCCGGACCGGTGATCGGCGCGCGGCTTTACGCACTGCCAGAGGCGCTGTTTTCCGTTGACTTGTGGAGGTTGAGCATGACGAATATCCCGTTGGCCCGCATCGCGGGCTTCACGGTGAAAGTCAACTGGAGCGTGCTGGTGATCCTGTGGCTGTTCACCTGGAGCCTGGCTTCGAGCCTGCCCCTCACCGCCCCGGGCTACTCGACCCGCGCCTACTGGCTGGCCGGTCTGTGCGGCGCCACGGTTCTGCTCGCCTCGCTGCTGGCTCACGAACTGGCACACGCCATTGTGGCCCGCCGCGCCGGGGTGAAGGTCGTTGACGTGACGCTGTGGCTGCTGGGCGGTGTCACCCGGCTGGGCAGCGAGGCCACCACACCGCAGACCGCGTTCCGGATCGCCGTGGCCGGCCCGGCCACCAGTTTGCTGCTGGGAGCGTTATTCGGTTCTGCAGGTTGGGAATTGAGGGCACTCGGTGTGGCGCACATCGCGGTCGGGGTGGCGTGGTGGCTGGCAGGGATCAACGCGTTGCTGGGCGTTTTCAATCTGCTGCCCGGCGCCCCGTTGGACGGCGGCCAAGTTCTGCGTGCGTGGCTCTGGCGCCGTCACGGCGATGCCACCCGAGCCGCGCTGAGTGCCGCGCGGGCCGGCCGCTACGTCGCGTTCGTGCTGATCGCGTTCGGGCTGTTCGAGTTTCTGGCCGGCGCCCTGGTCGCCGGCGTGTGGCTAGCCTTCATAGGCTGGTTCATCTTGTCGGCCGCCCATGTCGACCAGACGCAGGTGCTGACCCGCGACGCGCTGGCCGATGTGCGGGTCGCCGAGACGATGACGCCCGACCCGCACACCGCTCCCGCCTGGATCAACGTGCAGGATTTCATCGAGCGTTATCTGCTGGGCGACCGGCATTCGGCGTACCCGGTCAAGGATCACGACGGGTCGATCGTCGGACTGGTATCCCTGACTCAATTGCGTCGGGTGCCGCCCGACCAGCGCGTCACCACCACGGTGGGTGACATCGCGGTTTCACTCAACGACGTCACCGTCGCAACGCCCGACGAGCCGGTCACCACCCTGCTTGAGCGGCTGGGATCGAATCACGCGCAGCGTGCCCTCGTCGTCGAAGCCGGCCGCCTCGTGGGCATCGTCACCGCAGCCGATCTGAGTCGCCTGATTGAGGTGCGTCGGCTGTCCAGCCCCGTCGCTTGGTCCTGACCCAACTGAGAACTGGATGAAGAATCGGAGACAAACCATGAGCGACAACCCCATTGGACG
This sequence comes from Mycobacterium sp. TH-M11, assembly GCF_057473725.1. Taxonomy (NCBI): domain Bacteria; kingdom Bacillati; phylum Actinomycetota; class Actinomycetes; order Mycobacteriales; family Mycobacteriaceae; genus Mycobacterium; species Mycobacterium sp. TH-M11. The sequence goes on from NZ_JBYCLD010000398.1 coordinate 9,747, forward strand.
GGCCGTCATCGTCGGCATCGACGGTTCACCGGCGGCCGTCCATGCCGCCGTGTGGGCCGCTGACGAGGCCAGCAGTCGTGAGGTGCCGCTACGCCTGCTGACGGCTCTCAAACAGACTCACCCCAGCGCGGAGGATTATCACCGTGACGTCGTCCACGCCGAAACGGCACTTCGGACGGCCAAGTCGGCGGTCGAGGCCACGGGAATACCAGTGAAAATCGAGACCGAGACCCTCCGCGGACAGCCGGGGATGATTCTGCTGTCCGAGTCCGACGACGCCGAGATGATATGCGTTGGCTCGGTAGGCATCGACCGGTATTCCCGGGCGTTATTGGGCTCAACCGCAACCGAAATCGCGGAGCGCGCTCATTGCCCGGTCGCGGTGATCCGTTCGCAGCCCAATCAGCCCACGCAGGCCATCAATTGGATTGTGGTGGCGCTCGACGAATCGCCCGAACGCGATCGCGTTGTCGACGAGGCGATGCGAGAAGCAGCGCTACGCAAACTTCCCGTGCTGGCGGTCGGTTCGGGCAAAGCCGACGGCGCCGACGCGGCGGCTCATGAACTTGACAAACACGTGTGGCCTTGGAAGCACTGGTATCCCGATGTGCACATCTATCCGGTCGTCGCGCACGACGGGGTTGCCGATTTCCTGAAGAGCGTCGACGACTTGGTTCCGTTGACCGTTGTCGGGTCTGTCGATGCCGGTGAGCTTGCCCAAATCGTCGGACCGTACGAGCATCCCATCTTCCACACCGCGCAGTCCTCGGTGCTGATCATTCACGAGTAATACTCGCGACCGTCTGTCACGCGGCGCGTGGGAAATCCGCGGTCGGGCTTGCCTTGTGCGAGACCGGCCGGCCTCGTGGGGGCACCCAGCCGACGTAGGCCAGATACAACCCGATCAACACCTCGACAGCGGCGCCGGAACGCCACCAGCCGGTGGAATCGATCGCCGAGTTGGCCATCGCGAAATAGGAGTGCGATGCGGTCACCA
>NZ_JBYCLD010000399.1:0-11058 GCF_057473725.1 Mycobacterium sp. TH-M11
TGCAGGATGTCGTTCGGCTTGTTCCGGCCCAGCAGGTTGCCGTGATACATCGTCTGCATCGACGTCATACCGCCCATACCGGTGCCCTGGGTGCTGGCCACCAGACCGGGGTGTACCCATCGCATCAACTCGGCCGGGGTGAAGCCCGACGACAGGAACGCATCGACGGTGGCCACGATGTTCCACAACGCCACCCGGTCGATCGAGCTGGCCATGTCCTGGCTGATGCCGAACACCGTCGGATCGAACCCGGTCGGGATCTGTGCGCCGACGGTCCGCGACAGTTTGGTCTTGCGTGGCACGCGAATCTCGGTGCCCGCCTTGCGGGTAACCTGCCAGTCGCTGGAGCCTGGAATCGGTTGGATCACGGTGTGCTCGGCGTCGAACTGGGCAAACCCGCGGGCGTCGGCTTCCGAGGAGACGACGAACGTGAAGTCTTTGTCCAGGAACACGCTGACCATCAGCGGCGACGCGTGGTCGGGGTCGATCGCACCGTCGTCGACGAACTCCCGGATGCCGACCCGCTCGACCACCGCGTCGTGGTAACGCTCGACCAACTCGGCCTCGTCGACCAGATCACCGGACGCGGTGTCGTACCAACCCGGTGTCGGGTCGTCCTCCCACTTGATCAACCCAGTGGTCCAGGCCAATTCGAGCACCCCGGCGGCCGATAGTTCGCCCGCGACCTCCATTTCGAAGCGGGTCCGCGACGAACCGTACGGGCCCAGTTCGGCACCGCCGACGATCACCACCAACTCCGACGGGTCGAGGTCGAGGCGATCCCACGCCGGCGGCGGTGCCGGGCTGAAGCCCCGCGGCGGCGACGGCAGCGCGGCGATAGTGCCCTCGGCGGCAGCGTCCTCGTCGACAGCCGATTCCGAGACCATCTCCTCGCGGGCCTTGGCGGCCAACTCGGCCATGTCGATCTCTACGTCGCCCAAACCGCCGGTGAAGTCGACCTTGATCGGAGCGCTCGCCGCGGCTGCCCGCGACTCGATGTCGCAGAGGCCGAGCAGCATGTCGGCCATCTCGTCGGTGGAATACGTTGTCACACCGGCTTCCTCGACCGCGTTGACGATCGCGTCGTTGTGGCCCATCAGCCCGGTCCCGCGGGTCCAGCCGATCAGTGCGTGCGCCAGGCTGACCCGCTGCGCCCACGACGATTCCGCACTCCATCGGGTGACCACGGCGTCCAGCGCCGACTTGGCCTCACCGTAGGCGCCGTCGCCGCCGAACATGCCGCGGTTGGGCGAGCCTGGCAGCACCACGTGCAGCCGTGCGGCGATGTCACGCTCGGCGCCGATCTTGGACAGGCCACCGATGAGCCGTTGCACGGCCCACAGCAGCACCTTCATCTCCAGCTCCGAGCGCGCACCGGCCTCGGACAGGTCACCGGCCACCCGCGGCGCGGCGAACGGGAACAGCAACGTCGGCACGTGGGCGTCCTTGATGTGAATCGACTGCGGCCCAAGGCTTTCAGACTGCTCGTTACCGATCCACTCGGCGAGCGCATCGATGTCGGAGTACGAGGCCATATTGGCCGCCACCACCCACAACGTCGCGCCGAAACGCGCGTGGTCGCGGTAGAGGTTGCGGTAGAACGCCAGCCGGTCGTCGTCGAGCTTCGACGTGGTGGCGATCACGGTCGCGCCGCCGTCGAGCAGCTTGCCGACCACCGATGCGGCGATCGAGCCTTTCGACGCGCCGGTCACCACGGCGACCTCGGCGTGGAACGGACCGTGGTCGGGGTTCTGGGCGCCGGCCGCGATCCGCCCGTACAGCGACGCGTGGATATGACGTCCGGCGGCCAACGCCTTGCCCTGCCACCAGGTTGCCTGGGTGGCGACCACATGGCCGGCACCCTCGAAACGCTCGGCGAGTCGCGCCCAGTCGGCATTGGCTTCGTCCTCGTCGACCAGCCACAGCTTGACCAGATCTTCACGCGCGCTGGCCCATCGGTCGTCGAACACGACGGCCTTCTTGCCGTCGAACACCGATGCCACCAGACGCGGCCAGTCCGCACCGAGTTCGGCGGTGACCAGGTCGATCAGCGCGGCGTCGGTGGCGGCCGGCGGCACGCTGACCTTCTCGTCGAGGCCGAGCTGGGCCAGCACCAGGCGGGCCGCCGAGGCGAGTACGCCGTCGCGGCCGGTGATCTGGTCGGTGAATTCGCTCAGCGCGGCGGCGTCGACTACTCCACCGCCGCCGCCACCGCTGGAGGGCAGCGCAACCGCGACGCCCCGGCGGGCCGCCACGGAGGCGACAGCGGCGTCGATGACGCTGTCGACCGCGGCGGCGTCCGCCAGCGCACCTTCGTGCAGGTTGCCCAGCGAGCCGCCACGGACGCTGGTTCCCTCACGAGTTCCGAGTGCCACCTCCACGGTGACGTGCTTGGCCCAGCCTTCGCCGAGCTCCCAGGTCTTGGTCACCCGCTCGGCGATGGCGGCGGGCCGTTTGCCGGACGGGCCGAGGATGGTGCGCAGCTGATCGTTGATCGCGTCGGAAAGCACTGGGCCGTAGGGCTTGTAGGTACGTGCGAGCTTGGTCACCTGCGCCCGCAGCCCGGCCAGGTCGGCCTCGGCCGCGCCGTCGATGGCGCCCAGGTTCAGCTCGGAACCCAGGTCGACCAGCAACTGGTTGCGTCGCGATGAGGCGCCGTCGGTGATCGACTCGATGGAGTCGAGTTGCTCGATCTGGTCGATGCGCATCTTGGCCGACAGCGCGATCAGCGCGAGCGTCGCGTCAGCGGCGTCGAACCCGATGTCGTCGGGGCGCGGAGCACCGGACGGAGCTCCGGCGCCAGCCGGAGCGACGGCTGGGGCGACATCAGATGGAGGCGCGCCGTCCGCGGCGGCAGCCGCGGAATCATCGGAACCCTCGTCCACGACATCTTCTGGCTCGGGATCGGTGTCGGTGGCGAACAGCACCGCGGCGTCACGCTCTGCGTTGAGCACTTCGACTGTGCTGTGCGCATATTCGGACAGCTTCAGAGTGTTGGTGGCCAGCCCGGCGACCGTCGGCGCCGACTTCACGCCGATCTCGACGAAGCGCTCCACTCCCAGCCCGCCGGCGGCCTCTTCGGTAAACAACAGATCCTGGGTCTCGATCCAGCGCACCGGGCTGGCGAACTGCCAGGCCAGCAGCTCGATGATCACCGTGCGCGCCAGGTCGAACGGACGCTCGGTGCGCCAGTAGTCGTAGTTCTCCAGGATCTCGTCCAGTGGCTCGGCCGGAACCAGATCCCGGATTTCCTGGATGAAGTCGCGGTCCAGACTGAACGGCCGCGGCACCAGGTTCGGGATGTAACGCCCGATGATCACCTTGGGGTCCTTGCCCCGCGGCATCGCCCGTTCCAGCGAACGCCGGAATTCGGCGACACCGACCCGCAGCACCTGCGAGTGGAACGGCACGTCGATACCCGGCACCAGGATGAATGACCGCTTTCCGCCTGATATTTCGCGACGGCGTTCCACTTCGGCCTCGAGCTCTTCCAACCCGCGGACCGTGCCCGCGATCGCGTACTGCGAGCCGCGCAGGTTGAAGTTGACGATCTGGAGGAACTCCCCGGTACGCTGCGCGACCTCCTCGACGAAGGCCGGCACGTCGGCGTCGTCGAGATCGATCTGCGACGGCCGGATCGCGGCCAGCCGGTAGTTGGAGCGGCCCAGCTCGTCGCGCGGCACAATGTCGTGCATGTTCGATCCACGCTGAAACACCGTCTCCAGCAATGCTTCCAGACCGTAGACGTCGCTGACGCAGGCCAGCGCCGTGTACTCACCGACGGAGTGTCCGCAGGCGATTGCGTCTTCGACGAAGGCGCCCTGCTCGCGCATCTCGGCGACCTGGGCCGCTGCCACCGTCGCCATCGCGACCTGAGTGAACTGGGTCAGGTACAGCACGCCCTCGGGGTGTTGGTAGTGCACACCGCTGGCGATCAGACTCGTCGGGTTGTCGCGAACCACGTGCAGAATCGAGAACCCCAGGGTCTCGCGGGTGTATTTGTCCGCGTCGTCCCATACCTTGCGGGCAGCCTTGGACCGGGCGCGCACATCCATGCCCATGCCCTTGTGTTGAATGCCCTGGCCCGGGAACGCGTACACCGTCTTGGGTGCGGCCAGCCGCGCCGTCGCCGACATCACCAGATCTGAACCGATTCGCGCGGCGATCTCCAAAACTTCTGCACCCCGGTCGATGCCGACACGGTCGACGCGGAAGTCGACCTCGTCGCCGGGGCGGACCATGCCCAGGAAGCGGGCCGTCCAGCCGATCAGCCGGGCCGGCGGCCGGGCCTGGCCGTCGGTGGCGGTCACCACGTGCTGCGCGGCGGCCGACAGCCACATCCCGTGCACGATCGGCGAGTCGAGGCCGGCCAGCAAGGCGGCCGCCCGGTCGGTGTGGATCGGGTTGTGGTCGCCGGACACCATCGCGAAGGGGCGCATGTCGACCGGCGCGGTGAGCGTGACGTCGCGACGGCGACGCCGCGGGGTGTCGGTGGCGTTCTCCGACACCGCGCCGCCGGCCCGCTGCGGGTCGGTCAATTCGGCGCGCCCGGTGCGGCCGCGGATCGCAAATCGCTCCTCCAGCGTCGCCAGCACTGTGCGGTCCGCGTCGGCAACCGTCACCGAGATCGGCACGACCCGGCCGACTTCGGTGTCGGTGGCAACCGAGGCCGTTGCGGTGACAGTCAATTCGGCCGGAACCTTGGGCAGCGCGGCAACCAGGTGGGCGGCGTGGTCGAGGTGCACCAGGCTCAGCAGGCCCTCGATGACCGGGACGCCGGCACCGGTGACCGCGGACCCGATGGCCGCGAAAACCGCGGGCCAGCACAGCCCGACCAGCGCGTCGGGCACGGTGGTCAGGGTCGGCGCCAGCAACTCGATGAAGGTGGCGGTGACCCCGGTGTGGTCGGCGACCCGCTCGGGGTCCCACTGCACGCTCACGGTAGCGGTGCCGTTGTGCACCCGGGGCAACGTCTCGGGGCTCTCGGCGCCCGCGGCGATCGCCAGCACCGAACGCATGGCCTCGATCGCGTCCTTGGTGCGGATCACCGGAATGCCGCCGTCAATGGTGTTGGCGGGCAAGCTGAATCGAATATCGATCCACACATCGGCGATCGGCACGCTGAGCACGACCTGGTCGGCCCCAGCTGTTTTGACGATCTGCAGCCTTGCCCCGGTCGAGGAGTGCGTGGCCTGCGGCGCTTCGGGACCGACATGCACCTGCCAGTCGGCCGGGTCGGCGATGCGGTGCACCGGGTTGGTGGCAACACGGCCGGCCCACAACACATCCGGCGCGTCGAGCACCGTGGCCAGCGGCCCGCGCACATCGATGCGACCTTGCCGGCGCGCGGTGACCGGGGTCGGCGTCGCACCGGTGGCGATCACATCGTCGACCGCGGCCTGCTCGAATCGGTCCAGCAGCTCGCCGACCGGCTCGTCGAGTCGGGTGATGCCGGCGACCGCCGCGGTGCCGGGGATGATGCAGACCTGGTCGGCGTCGTAACGGGCGTCGTGGGCCTGCCACAGCGAATCGCTGCGCCACCAACGGCGTACGTCCTTGTCGATCACCGGCACAAAGTTCACCGGCTTGCCCGCCGTCTTGCACTGCGTGACGAAGAACGGGACGTCGGCCGGGTGCAGTTGCACAGTCTGCGCATCGGGATAGCCGGCGACCAGCGCGGCGATCGCCTCGTCGGGGCGCTCCAACAAAGCGGCGTCACCAAAGAGCGTCTCGATCGGACCGGAGTCCTGCGGATGCAACCGCGCCTCGGCGCGCTGCAACATGGCCTGGAACCGGTCGCGCCAGGTGTCGGCCAGCCACGGGCTACCGGGTGCCGCGGTGTCGGCGGTGCTGTCGCCGTCACCGATCGCCAGCTCGACGTAGCGCTGCAGCCACTGCAGGTAGGTCATCTCGCCGACATCGCCGAAATACGGCTTGGCGGTATCGGCCATCGCGGCGATGATTTCCCCGCGCCGCGCGGCGACCGCGTCACCGTCTCCGGCGACCTCGTCGAGCAGCCGGCCGCACCGAGAGGCCGCGTTGTCGATCTCGTGGATGTCGGCACCGAGCTGGCTGCGACCAGAAGCCATGCCACCCTGGGCTTTTCCGGCGCCAACCCACTGGTCAGTGCCGTGTGTGTCGACCAGCATCCGCTTGACCGACGGCGATGTGGTGGATTCCAGCGTCGCCATCGCCGCGGTGCCGACCAGGATGCCGTCGACGGGCATCAGCGGATAACCGTAAGCGTTAGCCCAGCGCCCGGACAGGTATTCGGCCGCTTGCTCGGGGGTGCCGATGCCGCCGCCGACGCAGACCGTGATGTTGGTCCGCGACCGCAGTTCGGAATACGTGGCCAACAGCAGATCGTCGAGGTCTTCCCAGGAGTGGTGACCGCCGGCGCGCCCGCCCTCGATGTGCATGATCACCGGCTTGGTCGGCACTTCGGTGGCGATGCGGATCACCGAGCGGATCTGCTCGACGGTGCCCGGCTTGAACACCACGTGGGAGATGCCGATCACGTTGAGCTCTTCGATCAGCTCGACGGCCTCTTCCAACTCGGGGATTCCGGCGCTGACGACCACCCCGTCGATTGCGGCGCCGGACTGACGGGCCTTCTGCACCAAGCGTTTTCCGCCGACCTGAAGCTTCCACAGGTACGGGTCGAGGAACAGCGCGTTGAACTGGTAGGTGCGTCCGGGTTCGAGCAGCCCGGCGAGCTCGTCGATACGCGCGTTGAAGATCGGTTCGGTGACCTGGCCGCCACCGGCGAGCTCGGACCAGTGCCCGGCGTTGGCCGCCGCGGCGACGATCTTGGCGTCGACGGTGGTCGGGGTCATGCCCGCCAGCAGAATCGGTGACCGGCCGGTGAGCCGGGTGAACTTCGTCGAGAGCTTGACGCGCCCGTCGGGCAGGGCGACCACCGACGGCGCGTAGCTCGACCACGGCCGGGCCACTTCGGGGACGGCGCCGACGGTGAACAGGTTGCGTTGGCCACCGCGGGTGGCGGCCGGCACGATGCCTACGCCGAGTCCACGGATGATCGGCGCGGTGAGCCGGGTCAGGATGTCGCCGGGGCCCAGGTCGAGGATCCAGCGAGCGCCCGCCTCGTGGACGCCAATCACCTCGTCGACCCAGTCGACCGGCTGGACCAGGATCGCCTCGGCCATCGCGCGGGACAGCTCGACGTCGATGCCGACCTGCTCGGCCCATTGGCCGACGATGTCGATGCTGTCGGCAAGCCTCGGCGTGTGGAAGCCCACCTCGACCTGGACGGCGTCGAATACCGGCGCGAAGACGTCGCCGCCGCGAATCTTGTTCTTGCGTTCGGCTTGTTCCTTCTCCGAGATCTGCTTGCAGTACAGCTCGAAGCGGGACAGCTGCTCGGGGGTGCCGGTGATGACGACCGAGCGCCGGCCGTTGCGGATCGACAGCACCGGCGGTAACACGGTCCGGACGTCATGGGAGAAGTCTTCGAGCAGCCGGTAGATGCGCTCGGGGTCGGCTCCCGAGACCGACACCATCGGCGAACGGTCACCGAGTACCGAGATGCCGCGCCTCCGGGCTACCAGCGTGCCGGCGGCGCCGATCAGCTGCGCCATCGCCAGCAGCTCGATGTCGCGCGCGCCCGCCGCCTTGAGGGCCTCGACGGCGAGGATGCCCTGCGAGTGCCCGACGACCTTCACCGGCGGCGTAGCCAGCAAGTCCATGCCCTGCCGGACCAGCGCGCGGACGGCAGCGATCTGGGTGAGCAGGACGCCGGGCAGCGACACCGCCGCCGAGGTCAGGTGCTTTTCGGACGGAACCGGGTCTTCGGCGGCCAGCGCCCGCACCCAGCGCAGCGGCTCGAAGCCGATCGGACGCACGACGACGAGCTCGTTGGCCACCGGCTCGAGCAGCAGGTCGGCCTCGCCGGCCAGCGTCGCCAATTCAGATTCGATCCCCGACGACGAGACGAGTTCTTCCAGCGTCTCCAGCCACGCACCGCCTTGGCCGCCGAACGCAACCGCGTAGGCCTCGCCTGCCGTCAGACGATCGACGAGCGCATGCGTGTCCGAGGAGACCCCGTTTTCGCGGTCAGCGGACACTCGATGGTGCTCATAGATCGTCACGTGTGTATCTCCCTCAATAGCGCTCGTCTGCCCACAAGCCCTCGTTTGCTCACAAGCCAGAGCCACGCTGCCCCGTACATACCGTTGACCCGATTCAGCTCCCGGTCCAACCCGGCGCGACGTGGCGGACCCGGATTTCGCGGGTTCTGCCAAGTGAACGTCATCGGCTGCACTAAGAGTGTCATAAGAGATCTGGGAGTTTCCGGCGCATTTTGGTTACTGGTGAGTTCTACGCGCGAGTAATGGTGGGCTGGGTAACAGTCCGCTACGGGGGCACTCGTGGCGTCCAGACCAAACTTGCTGCGTGCGGGCGGTTACGGTCGAGTAGCTATAACTGCGCAGATCAAAGCAGTATTGTTATCTAATCGTTATCTAGAAAATTTGCGCCAGAACGCGGGTTGTCGGCCCGTCGCCGCCGAGACGGCTCAGCGCGACCGACGGGAATCCAGCCGATCACGCGGCCGACGAGGAATTGCCGGGAACTTACTCGGGAGTCAGCTGAGCCTCGGCGGCAGCGAGCCGGCTTCTGGCCGGCACCTGCGCCCCGCATCCCCGGGCGTCGTGCCGCCGGTATGTACCATCCTCCCCATGCCGCTGGTCATCGGAGCGACAGCTGCCGGATTCAACATCGTGCAGCAGCTCGGGTACGAAGAGTTCGGCGAGCTCTATCTCGCCGAGCATCCGCGGCTTCCCCGCCAGCAAGTCCTTCACCTGGTTCCGGCCGAGACGTCAATCGACCTGGATTACCGAATCCGGTTCAACCAGGAGTCCGACCTCGCGGCGACGCTCTGGCACCCGAACATCGCCGGGCTCACCGACCGCGGCGAGTTCGAGGGTCAGCTGTGGATCTCCACGGAGTACATCGAGGGGGTGGATTCCGCCGAGTTCCTGGGCGACGGCCATCTCGATGGCATCCCGTCGCGGACGGTGGCCGAGATCGTGTCCGCGATCGCAGACGCCTTGGACTACGCGCACGACTGCGGCGCGCTGCATCGCTTCGTCAATCCCGGCCGCATTCTGATCAACAAGTCGCCCACTGAGCGACGACGAATTGCGTTGACCGGCTTCGGTATAGCGCGCCCTGAGGGCGCCCACAACACGCTGACCCGCGCCGGCATGTTCATCGGGACCGCCGGCTACACCGCACCCGAACAGCTGATGGGTGACGAATTCGACGGCCGAGCCGACCAGTACGCCCTGGCGGCGAGCGCTTTTCACCTATTGACGGGCGCACCGCCGTTCGCGCATTTCAATCCTTCGGTCGTGGTCAACCGGCAACTCACCGATCGCGCGCCGCGACCGAGCGAAATCCGGCCCGACCTGACCGAATTCGACGCGATCTTCGGCCGCGCGCTGTCCAAAGACCCTGTCGACAGGTTCCGCCGATGTCGGGATTTCGCCAAAGCGCTCGAATCGACCGGGGGTAACAGGTCACACATCCGCGCCACGTCCGAGGTCCGCGCGGCAGCCATATTCCGCGAGGCGACCACCAACGGCGACACCGCCGCGACGGCCGTCGCGGCGCCCGGCACCAGCAGCCACGCTAGCTCCGATACCCCAGATGAGTTCACGGACCACGACATCGACGATGCCACCACCGCTGCTGCGCCCACGGCAGACGACGAGGCGGCCGAGGCCGCCGAGGCCCGCAAACGCCGACTACGCCACTCGGCGGCGATCGGCGGCGTGATCGCGGTGGTGCTGATCGCGTGGTTCGCCGGCGTCAAGGCATTGCGTTCGGCATCCCACACCGACGATGGGCCGGCCAGCGTCGAGACCACGTCGTCCGCCGAACCGACGGCGTCGACGCGCGCGTTCATTCCCCCGCCTGCGCCGCCGGTGGCTCCCCCATCGCCCGCAGTCACCACGGCGACGCCGACGATTCCGCAGACAACCAAGGCCGCCCCCGCAACCACGCCGAAGGCCGAGACGACGGCGCCAAAGAGCACGATTGCAAAAACGACGACCAAGCCGATCACGACGACGCCGACCGGCCTGGACACCCGGCCCGCGGTCGGTATGCCTTGTGGCGCCGAGGGTTCCGTGGCTGTGTCCAACCTCGGCGGCCCGGTGACCTGCGTCAGCACCCCGGGCGGATTCGCCTGGGAGCCACCCGGCGGCGGGTGACCGGTTCGGTCAGCTTCCGTCCGACCGCACCCCGATCAGCTCCCAATCCCGGTGCAGGGCCAGCGATCGCTCGTAAAACGCAAAGCCGCTTACCGGTTCGCCACGCATGGTGCCGTGATAACGGAACGGCCCTCTGGGGCTTTCGACGGGTCGGGGTAGCTCACCGTCGCACCCGAAAATGATTGCACTGCCGTTCATGACCATGCCGGTCCGGAAATACGAATAGGTGCCGGGCTGGCCGAAGCACGTGATCACACCGTTGCAAACGTCGGCGCCGACCGGTACCGGTGCGCGGGTCGGCGTGACGTCCAGATCCAATTCGATTGGCCGGCAGACTTGATCGGTGCCCCGCAGGATTACCCGGTAGTTGTAGGGCTGCCAGTCAGTGTTCATCGCACGCCTCCGAGTATCACAGCACCCGCAGGCTCCGTCTTTTTTGCTATGTTAGCATCAATAGCGAAGTTGACGTCGCCTTTCCAGAGGTCGTGCCCCATGCCGCAAGCCCGTGATCATCGTTGCTACGACCAGCTTTTCACGATGCCGCCGCTGTCGCGCTAGTGCGCCGGGTTTAGCCACACCAGCCACATCGGTCTCCGCGAGGGTGGGTATTCCATGTGCCCGCCTCAGAGCGAATATCTCTGCAGCGAACGGGAATTCGCTATGAGCCGGGCACATCGGCAGGCGTCTCCTCGGTGGGCCTGATGTGCCAATTGTGACTGCTGGCCAATGGCTACCAGCGCATCCGAGCGGTCATCCGCACCAAACCCCCGACACCCCGCCAGATGCTTATCCACCGTCGCTCATCGTCACTCGATCAACCGCA
>NZ_JBYCLD010000400.1:0-2966 GCF_057473725.1 Mycobacterium sp. TH-M11
GATATTTGCCGAACACGCCCCGTGCGCCTTGCCGCGTGAGGAACAGCGGCTTGCTCGGCGTCTTGAGTCGGGCCGCCAGCAGCAGCGCGGCCCCCAGTCGTGTACTGACTGTCTCGCAATGTCAACATCCCCTGGCGCCGACGCAGGCGGCAGCGCGCGTCAGCCTTCGAGCTTGTAACCGAGCCCGCGCACCGTCACCAGGTGGATCGGGTTGGCCGGGTCAGACTCGATCTTGGAACGCAACCGCTTGACGTGCACATCGAGGGTCTTGGTATCACCGACGTAGTCGGCGCCCCACACCCGGTCGATCAATTGTCCGCGGGTCAACACCCGGCCGCTGTTGCGCATCAGGTACTCGAGTAGGTCGAATTCCTTGAGCGGCAACGTGATTGATTCACCATTGACCGACACGACATGGCGTTCGACATCCATCCGCACCGGGCCGGATTCCAGCACACCGTCGGTGACCTCGGAGTCGTCGTCGCCGCCGCGGCGCAACACCGCCCGGATCCGCGCGATCAGCTCGCGTGCCGAATACGGCTTGGTGACATAGTCATCGGCGCCCAACTCGAGCCCGACGACCTTGTCGATCTCGCTGTCACGCGCGGTCACCATGATCACCGGCACGCTGGAGCGTGACCGCAGTTGCTTGCACACATCGGTGCCTGACATACCCGGCAACATCAGGTCGAGTAACACGATGTCGGCGCCGGACCGGTCGAATTCGGCCAACGCACTCTGACCGTCGGTCACTACGGTGGCCTCGAAGCCCTCCTTGCGCAGCAGAAACGCCAGCGGGTCGGCCAACGACTCTTCGTCCTCCACGATCAGCACACTGGTCATCGGTGTAGTTCTTCCTCTCGTAGGGACTTCATCGGACGCGACTCGCGCTCGGATGACGGGTCGGCGGGTTCGGGTTCGCCGGTGTAGGCCGGAATCGACAACGTGAACGTCGACCCGGTGCCCAGCTGGCTCCACAGCCCGATGCTGCCGCCGTGGTTGGCGGCGACGTGCTTGACGATCGCCAGGCCGAGCCCGGTACCGCCGGTGGCTCGGGAGCGGGCTTTATCGGCGCGAAAGAAACGCTCGAAGACACGCTCCTGGTCTTTGCGGTCGATGCCGATTCCGCGGTCGGTGACGGCGATCTCGATGTTGTCGCCGCGGCGTCGGCGACTGATCGACACCAGCGAACCGCGGGGTGAATACGCGATCGCGTTGGAGACCAGGTTGGCCAGCGCGGTGACCAGCAGGGCCTGTTCGCCGTGCATCCGCAGTCCGCTGGCGTCGTCGGTGCGCACGGTGATGTCGGCGTTGTCGGCGGGCACCTTGTGTCTTGAAATTGCTTCGGAGACAACGGAATCGACGTCAACAGCACCCATGTCGGGCATGGCTTCAGCGCCCTGCAGCCGCGACAGCTCGATCAGCTCGCTGACCATGCTGCCCAGCCGGGTGGCCTCGACGAGCACCTTCTCGCCGAACCGGCGAACCGTCTCCGGGTCATCGGCAGAGGACAGCAACGCCTCGGCGAGCACCGACATCGCACCGACCGGCGTCTTGAGTTCGTGGCTGACGTTGGCCACGAAGTCACGGCGGGTGGCCTCCATGCGTGCGTATTCGGAGTGGTCGTAGACGAAGACCACGGCGAAGCGGCGATCCTCCTCGCTGAGCAGCCGCGCCTGGCCGTGCACCGAGAGACCCGACCGGCCCGGCGCCTGCCGTTTGCCCGGCAGCAGGTCGAATTCGACGTCGGAGCCATCGGCCAACGTCTTGCGGGCCGCATTCCAGGCTTCGCCGTCGAGTTGACGCTCGCGGACCAGACCCAGCTCTTTGGCCCGCCCGTTGTGGTAGACCACGTCGCGGTGCCCGTCGACAACGGCGGCACCCAAAGGCATCAGCGCGACGATGCGTTCCAGCATTTGCGCGACGGTGATTCCGGCCGCTTCGACCGCCACGCGTTGCCGTCGCTCGATCGCCCGCGGCGCCCAGCGGGCGCCGACGGTGACTCCCACGGCCAGGGCCGTAACGAACAACACCCCGGCCAGTGACAGGGCCGAGAACACGGTCACGTGAAAAGCTTACAAATTCGGTGAACGCCAACCCAGCAGCACAAGGCCAAAATCGGTCATGTCACACGCCGCGAGACAGGTGTTCGGTGGCCGTTCACCCGGCGTTTGCCCAGTTGCTGGCAAATGCCACTTACTTGGCGCCCTGGCTGGCCACCGCCGCCGCGCCGGCCGCCGCAGCGTCCGGGTCCAGGTAGCTGCCACCGGCCACCAACGGGCGCATATCGGCGTCCAAGTCGTAGCGCAACGGAATTCCGGTCGGGATGTTCAGACCGGTTACGTCCTCCTCGGACATGCCGTCGAGGTACTTCACCAGGGCGCGCAGCGAGTTGCCGTGCGCCACGATCAGCACTGTTTTGCCGACCCGCAGGTCAGGGATGATCACATCGGTGAAGTAGGGCAGGAAGCGGGCCACCACGTCGGCAAGGCATTCGGTCAGCGGGCCGCCGCCGATGTCGATGTAGCGGGGATCGGCGTCCTGGCTGTACCGGCTGCCCTTCTCGATGGGCGGCGGTGGAGTGTCGTAGCTGCGCCGCCAGGTCATGAACTGCTCGTCGCCGTAGCGCTCCCTGATCTCGGCCTTGTCCAGGCCCTGCAGGGCGCCGTAATGCCGTTCGTTGAGTCGCCAGGTGCGGTGCACCGGGATCCACAGCCGGTCGGCGGTGTCCAGCGCCATATGCGCGGTGGTGATCGCGCGGCGCAGCAGCGACGTGTAGAGCACGTCGGGCAGCAGGTCGTGTTCGGCGAGCAGCGTGCCGCCCCGGACCGCCTCGCGGCGGCCCTTATCGGTCAGGTCGACGTCCACCCAGCCGGTGAATTGATTACTGGCGTTCCATTCGCTCTCGCCGTGGCGGAGCAGGACCAGCGTTGCAGCAGCGGCTCCCATGGCGACAAGTATTTCAC
>NZ_JBYCLD010000401.1:0-3978 GCF_057473725.1 Mycobacterium sp. TH-M11
CCACGTTGACGATCTGAGGAGTTGGCTGGATGCTGCTGGAATTCGACGCCGATCAGCGGCTCTGGCAGGAAACCGTCCGCGATGCCGTCGGCAAGCAGTGCCCGCCGACGCTGGTCAGAGGCGTTGCCGAGGACGGTGTGGATCCGGGGCCCGTGTGGAAGGCCTATATCGGGCACGGCTGGACCGAGATGAGCGATCCGGAGAATGCCGTCGAGCTGGCCATCGTTCTCGAAGAGCTGGGGCGTGCGACCGATCCGACCCCGTTTTTGGCGACCATGAGTCAGTTCGCGCCGCTGGCAGGGGACCGCTTTGACGCGCGGGCATCCGGCGCCGCCGTCTACGGCGGCGTCACCGTGCACCGTGACGGCGACGAGTGGGTGCTCGATGGCACCGCGCGCCACGTGCTCGACGGCGACCGGGCGGAATGGCTGGGCGTGGTCACCGATGCCGCGGTGTTCATCGTCAATGCCGGCGACGCGGGAGATCGGCTGTCCCGGCCGCGCAGCGCCGTGCTCGACCCGGTGCTGCATGTCGCCGATGTGACGTTCACCGGACTGCGGCTGCCCGACTCGGCGCGGGTGCGCGCCGACACCGAGCAGGCGCACCACGTCGCGCTGATGGGGATGGCGGTGACGATGGTCGGCGCATGCCAACGCATTCTGGACCTCGTCCTCGATCATGTGCGCAGCCGTCATCAGTTCGGTGTGCCGATCGGGTCGTTCCAAGCGGTTCAGCACAAGGCGGCCGACATGCACGTCGCGATCGAGCGGGCCCGTGCGTTGGCCTACTACTCCGCACTGACGATCTCGGCGCACGACCCGGGCCGCCGGCTGGCTGCCGCGATGGCGAAAGCCGCTGCGGGCGAATGCCAGTCGCTGGTATTCCGACACGGCCTGCAACTTTTCGGCGCAATGGGATTCACCTGGGAGAACGATCTCCAGTTTGCGCTGAAGCGGGCCAAGGCCGGCGAGTTGATGCTCGGCGGGACCGCCGAGCACCGCGCGAGAATTACCGAGGAGTACCGTGCAGCTCACCTTTGATCCCGACGTCGAGGCGTTCCGCGACGAGTTCGTCGCTTTCCTCGACGAGCACGTGCCGGCGGCGGCGGCGGAGGCGCTGGAGCGGCCGAAATCGGTTTCGCACATGCCGGATTGGGCTCGTCGCTGGCAGCGGCTGCTGTTCGACAACGGCTGGCTGCTGCCCACCCAGCCGCCGGAATTCGGTGGCCGCAATGCCACTGTCTTGCAGCAGTATGTGTACCTCGAAGAGCTGTGCAAGCGCCGGATATACCACAGCTTCAATCCTCAGGGTGTGAATATCATTGCCGCGTCGCTGATTTCATTCGGCAGCGACGAGCAGAAACAGCATTGGGCGGTGCCTATCCTGCGGGCCGAAATCACCGCATCGCTAGGCATGAGCGAGCCCAGCGCCGGATCAGACCTGGCGTCATTGCGGACGAAGGCGGTACGCGACGGCGACCATTTCGTGGTGAACGGACAGAAGGTGTGGACCTCGGGCGCTCACGATGCCGACGTGTTGCTGACTTTCGTGCGCACCGATCCAGATGCACCGAAGCACAGGGGAATCAGCGCACTGGTGATCCCCACCGACACACCCGGTGTGACGCGTCGGCCGTTCCCGGATATCTGCGGCCAAGACAATCTCGACTTCAACGAGGTGTTCTTCGAAGACGTTCGGGTTCCGGCGGAAAATCTCGTCGGACCCCTCAACCAGGGCTGGGGAGTGGCCAACGGATCGCTGGGACACGAGCGCACGATGATGTGGCTCGGCTTCGCCGACCGCCTGGACAACGTCATCACCGATTTCCAGCCGGGAAACGCGATCGAGCGCGACCAGTACGCCACCGCGGTGATGGACCGCCAGGCGCTGCGCCTGCTCGGGTCGGTGGCGCTGGCCCGTGCCGCGCGCGGAGAAGAGGACGTGCCGGCCCTGTCGGTGCTCAAGTTGCTTGGTTCGGAGGCCGAGCGTCAGGCGTGCGAAAATGCCTTGTCCGCGGCGGGATCCGACGGGCTGCTGCACCCAGCGCTGAGCGGGCCCTACGAGCCGATGAATCTCGATCACTACTACGGCAGTTGGTTTGAGCGCTACGCGCGCAGCTTTGCCGGAACCATCGCCGGCGGCACTTCGGAGATCCAGCGCAACATCATCGCCCAGCGGGTACTGGGGCTGCCCGCCCGCTGAACCCTAGAACCGGACGAGGTTGAACGGCCAACTGGCGGTGCCACCCGGCGCGTTACCGCAGCCGGCGTCGAAGGTGGATGTCACCGAACCGCTCAGCGTCACCGCGTCCCACGTGTAGACGTCGTGGGACGGCAGAAAGTAGACCGTGCAGCGCACGCCGTCGGGGACATCGACCGGCATGGTGTATTGGCCGTTCGTCAGATGTGCGACGGCGTACCACGGCGTGGCTTGGCCGTTGGGCCTCGGCTGGGCCTGGTCTTGGAGGCAGTCATCGGCGTGCGCCGGCTCGCAGGGCCGCAGCGCCCAGAGCCAGGAGTGACCCGGGTCGCGCGGCGACTCCACCTGGTAGTTTCCGTACGGCATGTGGGCGTGGGCCACCGACGGCAGCGCCACAGCGGCTGCCATCAACGCCAAGCTCAGCACCAACGACTTCACCTCATAGACCCTTCCGTTCGTGGGCTGAATATAGGCCGATTTTCAGTCGATGACGGCGGTTTCCTTGCGCTCGGTGATGGGCAGGGCCAGTTCCTGCTCATCACAGATCGTCTGCAACTTCTCCAGCGTTTCGTTCAGGCCCGGGCCGAGTCGCCTACCGGGGGTGAAGGTGGCCGGCAGGTGCCGCATGCCCTGGATGACGCCGATGGTCTCGTAGTGCACGGTTCCTTCGGGGTCGCACACGTAGTCCGGCATCCGGTCGAGCACCGCGGTCAGCATCGACTTGAACACCGTCCGCGCCACATTGGAACCGATGCAGCGGTGGACGCCGAGGCCAAAGCTGAAGTGCCGATTGCCTTTCCGGTCCAAGATAATCGCATTCGGGTCATGGAAAACCGACGGGTCACGGTTGGCCATCGCCCACGAGATCCACAGCCGCTCACCTTCTTTGAACTGTGTCCCTTCGAGTTTCACATCGTCGGCGAAGGTGCGGCCGTCGCCGGGGGCCGGCGTGTAGTAGCGCAGGAACTCTTCGGTGGCGGAGTCGAGCAGAGTGTCCCGCTCGCGGCTCAGCCGTTCGCGTTCGTCGGTATGCTGCGACAACCACTCCATCGCGTGCGCGGTCAGCGCGGTGGTGGTGTCGAACCCGCCGCCGATGACCAGACCGAGATTGCCCATGATCTCGAGGTCGGGTGCGGGCTCGCCATCGATACGTAACTGCAAGAGCCCATTGACAATTCCGGGCCGCGGGTGCTCTTTGATCTCGACCATGTTGGTCAGCAGATCCAGTCCCATCTGCCGATGCATGGCGACGATCTTGTCGATGTCGGGGGAGTGCTCCGGGGTGTACACCGAGGCGTGCACCGGTTCGCTGTAGATCGCCCAGTTCTTCAGCGGGATACCCAGCATCGCCAGCGTGAGGACGGCGGGCACGATGTTGGCGAGGTCGTCGACGAAGTCGATGCGGCCTGCCTCGATTTTCTCGTCGAGGCAGGCACGGGTCACCTCGTCGATGAACGGCACCCATCGCTTGACCGCCGCTGGCGATAGATACGGGTTGAGCACGGTGCGGTAGATGCGATGCTCGGGATCATCCATTTCCAGGATGCCGCCGCGCACCCCGCTCGCACGCTTGGCCTTGGGGATCGAAATGCCCTGATAGCCTTTACGTTCACCGTTGATGTCGTGGTCGTTGGACACGACCGGGCAGCGGGCCAGCTCGAACACCGCGCTGCTGCCGCCGGCCACCCAGTGGCCGTCGTAGGTGTCGGTCCATGCGACCGGACACTTCTGGTGGATCTCTTCGGTGATCTTCTCGAATTGTTCGCGGTACTCGGGCGT
>NZ_JBYCLD010000402.1:0-1757 GCF_057473725.1 Mycobacterium sp. TH-M11
CAACACAACGACAGCTGGGACGCCGTGATCGAGCGGCTGACCGCGCGGGGCTACCGCTGCCTGGCACCCAACCAGCGCGGCTATTCGCCGGGCGCCCGCCCGTCGCGTCGCCGCGACTACCGCATCCCTGAACTCGTCGGCGACGTCGGCGCACTCATCGACGCCAGCGGCGCGCAACACGTGCACCTGGTCGGACACGACTGGGGCGCCGCCGTAGCGTGGGCCGCGGCCGCGGCGATGCCCGATCGGCTGAAAACCGTGTCACCGATCTCCGTGCCCCACCCCGCGGCGTTCCTCAAGTCGTTCCTGAACAGCCGGCAGGGGCTGGCGTCGTACTACATGTACCTGTTCCAGTTGCCGCGCCTGCCGGAATGGACGATGTTGCGGCGCAACGGCAGCTTCATGTCGACCGCGCTGCGGCGCGCCGGCCAGACGCGCACCGTGGCCGAGCGCGATGCCCGCGCCATGCTCGAACCCGGAGCATTGACCGCAGCGATCAACTGGTATCGCGCAATGCCGCTGTCGGATCCGCGTTCGATCAACCAAAAGGTCTCGGTGCCAACGCTTTACGTCTGGAGCGACGGCGATATCGCGTTGCTGCCCAAATCGGCCCACAACACCCGCAGATACGTGACCGGGGAATACCGGTTCGAGGTCATGCCCGGGGTCTCGCACTGGATACCCGACGAGGAACCCGACAAACTCGCCGGTCTGCTGCTCGACTGGTTCGCCGCGCACTAACCGATACGAGACCGGCTGTCGGCCAGTGCTTGCTCTATCTCTGACCAGGTCTGCTCGACAATCTTCGCGGCCGGCTGCAGCTCGGTGATGCGTGACGACACCTGACCGGTGTTGGCGACGCTGGCCTCCATGTCACCGTCGAAATACAGATCGGTGATCCGGCCGAGCAACTGGATTCCGGGTTCGGCGGCGGCCGCCCGGGCCGCGAGACCCGTTCGCAGCACGCGCATCGTCGGGTTGCCCGGCAGATCGAGCAGCACAGTGCCGTCGTCCCTGGCCGCGATGATCTCGTTCTTGAAGTTGGCGTGCACGCCGGCCTCGTGGCTGGCGAGCATACGGGTGCCCATCTGCACGCCCTCGGCGCCGAGCACCACGGCGGCCGCGGCCGACCGGGCGTCGCAGATGCCGCCGGCCGCGATGATCGGGAGGTCGACACGATCGGCGACGAGCGGCAGCAGCACCAACGTCGACGCCCCGAGGGCCGACTTGAACCCGCCGCCCTCCACCCCCTCGACCACCAGCGCGTCGACCCCCGCGTCCACGGCCTTCATCGCCCCCTTCAATGAGCCGACGACGTGGATGACGGTCATGCCGGCATCGTGCAGTCGTGCGGTGAACAGGGCCGGATCCCCCGCCGAGGTGAAGACGTGGCGGACGTCGGCGGCCACCAGTTCGTCGACGATCGCGGGATCCTTCTTCCAGCCCTGGATCATCAAGTTCGCCGCGACCGGGCGGTCGGTGAGTTCGCGCACCCGGCGCAGGTCGGCCCGGCCCTCGAGGGTCAGCGTCTCGATCATGCCCAAGCCGCCGCCCTCGGAGACGGCGGCGGCCAGTTCAGCCCTGGCGATGTAGGTCATCGGGGCCTGCACGACGGGGAATTGCACGCCCAGCAGTGCACGGATGCGATTCGGCAGGCCTGGAATCATGCCTGGATCGACCCCGTCAGAGTCGACGCACCAATTTTTCGGTGCCGAACCAGGACGCGATCGACTCGGCGCACACCACTGAGGCAGGCG
>NZ_JBYCLD010000403.1:0-3162 GCF_057473725.1 Mycobacterium sp. TH-M11
CGCCGCGGCGCTTTTGACCCGCTCCAACTCGGTGATGCGCTCGACCAGCGCCGACTCCGAGCAAGCCAGGTCGATCGTGACCAATGATTCGAACATATTTTCGATTATACTCGTCGGCCCCGACACGCGCACCTCATTCCTGTCTGTCCAAAAACTGCGTCTTGCACCGTCGGAAGGCCCGCGCTGCACCAGGTGGATCCACCGCAGTGATGCGCGATGCGGCCCATGAGGCGCGGACAACGACCATTGACCGGCTGGCAACACAGGAGGACGTGTCACGCGCCGAACTGATCCGCCAACTGCTGAATCGCGTTCTTGCCAACGCCGACGCGAACCCCGCGTCCGAGCTTCGGGCAATCGACGACTCGTTCGGCGCGCTAGCTGATATCGAAGTGCCCGTGCGCGGCGAGAGCGGTCGCGAGGATCCGCTGGCGCCCATCTGGCGACACTCATCGTGATGCTGGTCGATTCCGAGGTGTTGATCGCGCACCTGCGCGGCGTCAACATCGCCTGGCAACTGTCACCTTGGTGACATCCTTATCGTCTCGAGAGCAACGAAGGGGGCCTGAACCGATGCCGTCGGACCGATGGGAAAAGCGCGTCGACGGCGGTGACTGGGACGCGATCGCCGCGACCGTCAACGACTTCGGCGGGGCGCTGCTGCCGCGCCTGCTGACGCCGGCCGAGGCCCGCCGGCTTCGCACGCACTTCGGCGACGACGATCTGTTCCGCTCCACCGTCGACATGGCTCCCCGCCGCTACGGCTCCGGTCAATACCGTTATTTCCACACCCCCTACCCGGAGCCGATCGAGCAACTCAAGCAGGCGTTGTATCCGCGGCTGCTGCCGATCGCCCGGGACTGGTGGGCCAAGTTGGGACGCGACGCGCCCTGGCCCGACGCCCTCGACGAGTGGCTCGAAATGTGTCATGCCGCCGGCCAGACGCGGTCGACCGCTCTGTTGCTCCGATACCGATCCGACGACTGGAACGCCCTGCATCGAGACCTCTACGGCGAACTGGTGTTTCCACTTCAGGTTGTGGTCAATCTGAGCGACCCCGACACCGAGTTCACCGGCGGTGAATTCATGCTCGTCGAGCAGCGGGCGCGAGCCCAATCACGCGGCACCGCAACCCAATTACCGCAGGGCTACGGTTACCTGTTCACCACTCGCGATCGTCCGGTGCAATCCGTCCGGGGCTGGTCGGCCGCGGCAGTACGCCACGGACTGTCGGTCGTTCGGTCCGGTGAGCGTTATGCCCTCGGCCTGATCTTTCACGACGCCGGCTGACGAGGACTTGAACGCGGCGGCTTACCTTCGGAATGCGCTGTTAGCGCGACATTTCCGGTTGCTCGGATTTCTCGATCGACCGGCCGGGCGTTACCGAGTCGCGACAGAGCGCGATCGTCGCGGCCGTCATCGCGACGACGGCCGCTGCCAGGATCACCGCCGCGATTCCGCGGACCACCAGGTGCTCGCCGAGAACCACGACCCCCAACAACACCGCCACTACCGGCTCGCCGACCAGCATGATCGGCACCGACGCCTGTAACGCGCCGGCATGAAATGCGGACTGCTGTAACACCGTGACTGTGACGGCGAGCGCGACCAGCAAATAAGGCGCCGGCACCGCGAGCAAACCGGCCCAGCCGTGAGCGGCGAGTCGGAGCGCGCTGACCTTCGTCAACACCGCGATCAAGCCGAGAAGCACCGCGACGCCACTGGCCAACAGCATCGCGCGCCGTCGTCCGGTGGTGCGGCGCGCCGCCAACACACAGATGATCACCACCGGCAGCGAAGTGCTCAACGCCACGCTCCACGCCGGTCCCGGCGCCTGGTAGTGACCTTCACGCGGCTGACCCACCAGAACAAAGATCGTCAGCGCCAAGATCAGCAGCAGCGCCCAACCCCAATCACGAGCGCGCACATGCTGATTCGAGAATCGCGCGCCGAGTGGCAACACGAACAGCAGCGACGAAACCAGCAGCGGTTGCACAAGCAACAATGACCCGTGCGCCAAGGCCACCGCCTGGAACAGGTATCCGCCGGCGGCGCCGAGCGCTCCGAACCACCACTCCGGCTGACGGACCCAGGATGTGACGATCGCTTCCGCCTCCGACAGCTCACCGGTTTGGGCCTGGATGGCCCGCTGTCGTACGACGATGCCGACCGCGGCGAACAGCGCCGCCAACAACGCTGACCCGATGGCCAGTGCGTGCGACGCTAGCCACTCCACGATGCGCCCACTACCCCGAGCCGCCGTTCGCTAACCCAGGTAGCCGGTCTGATTGACCAGCCGGACCGAGGATGCCCCGTCGGGATAGAACTCGGCGATGCTCAGCGACGCCAGATCCAGGTGCAGCCGGTAGAGGATGCCCGGCCCGGCGTCGAGCGCCTCGCGCAGCAACATCTTGATCGGTGTCACGTGCGAGACCACCAACACCGTGCTGCCGCCATGCTCGGCGATGATGCGATCGCGCGCCCGCGAAACCCGCTGATTGACGTGATCGAAGCTCTCCCCGCCGGGCGGCTCGGTGCTGGTGTCGCGCAGCCAGCGACGATGAAGCTGCGGGTCACGCTCGGCCGCCTCGGAGAAGGTCAGGCCTTCCCACCCACCGAAATCGGTCTCGATCAGGTCGTCGTCGACCACGACGTCGAGACCCAGCCGTTTGGCGACCACCGTCGCCGTGTCGTAGCAGCGCTGCAACGGCGAACTCAGCACCGCGGCGACTCCGCCGCGGGAACCCAGGAAACTCGCGGCAGCCTCGACCTGCCCGCGGCCCACTGCAGTCAGCGGCGGATTGCCGCGGCCCGAATATCGCCTCTGCACCGACAGTTCGGTCTGGCCGTGCCGTAGCAACAGCAGCCGCGTCGCGGTGCCGCGCGCACCGGTCCAGCCGGGTGGCGACTGCGTCTCGCCGACGGTGGACGCATGCGGTGGGTCGTCCTGCGCCGGTATCTCGACGGCGGCATCCATCGCTTCGTTGGCCAACCGGTCCGCGCGGGAGTTCTCGGCTCGCGGAATCCAGGTGTAGTCAATGTGGTCGAATCGCGAAGCCAGCGAGCGTGCTTGGGCGTTCAGCTCGATCAGGTCCGGATGCTTGACCTTCCACCGTCGGCACATCTGCTCGACGACCAGCTTCGAATCCATGAACACCGCGA
>NZ_JBYCLD010000404.1:0-2171 GCF_057473725.1 Mycobacterium sp. TH-M11
CCGCGGTGTGGGACGAGGCGACCGACTCCGCGGCGGTGCCCAACGGCTCACTGGGATTCCGTTACGGCGAGGACGGCATCGGCCGGTGGAACCTGGACCTCGGCGATCTGGTGCCGGCCCTCAGCGTGCACGGCTCGAACACTGATCCCAGCACGGCACTGGTACATCTGCCCAGCTTCGACACGGTCGACGGCGAGGGTAGGGCCGTGGCGCGCGGTATCCCGGTACGGCGCGTCGGAGAGCATCTGGTGTGCACGGTGTTCGACCTGATGCTCGCCCAGTACGGGGTCGCGCGGCCGGGGCTGCCGGGCGACTGGCCCACCGGCTACGACGACGCGGCACAGCAGAACACCCCGGCCTGGCAGGAGCCGATCACCGGCGTCTCGGCCGCACAGGCCATCCGGGTCGCGCGCGAATTCGCCCGCAACGCCGAGGAATCCGGCGGCCGGTCGATGATCATCATGGGCAGTGGAATCAATCAGTGGTTCCACGGCGATGCCACCTACCGCGCGGTGCTGGCGCTGCTGATGCTGACCGGCTCGATGGGACGCAACGGCGGTGGCTGGGCGCACTATGTCGGTCAGGAAAAAGTCCGTCCGCTCACCGGATTCCAGACCATGGCGATGGCCACCGACTGGGTGCGCCCACCGCGACTGATCCCCGGAGCCTCCTACTGGTACGCCCACACCGACCAATGGCGCTACGACAACTACGAAG
Source organism: Mycobacterium sp. TH-M11 (assembly GCF_057473725.1). Taxonomy (NCBI): domain Bacteria; kingdom Bacillati; phylum Actinomycetota; class Actinomycetes; order Mycobacteriales; family Mycobacteriaceae; genus Mycobacterium; species Mycobacterium sp. TH-M11. Next base: position 718 of record NZ_JBYCLD010000404.1, read on the forward strand.
CCGACAAGCTGGCCAGCCCGGTCGGCCGGGGCCGGTTCGCCGGCAAGCACACCATCGATCTGCTGGCCTCGGCGGCGGCCATGGGCTGGAGCCCGTACTACCCGCAATTCGACCGGTCCAGCCTGGACGTCGCCGACGAGGCCCACGCCGCGGGCCGCGACGTCGCCGAGTACGTCGCCGAGCGGCTCGGTCAACGCGAACTCAAGCTGGCCGTCACCGATCCCGACGACCCGGTCAACTGGCCGCGCGTGCTGACGGTCTGGCGGGCCAACCTGATCGGTTCGTCGGGCAAGGGCGGCGAGTATTTCCTGCGCCATCTGCTGGGCACCGATTCCAACGTGCAGGCCGAGCCCCCCGAGGGCGGGATACGTCCCGTCGACGTGAGGTGCGAGGGAGACATTCCCGAGGGCAAGCTCGACCTGCTGATGTCGATCGACTTTCGGCAGACCTCCACGACGCTGGTCTCGGATGTGGTGCTGCCGGCCGCGACCTGGTATGAGAAGGCCGACATCTCCAGCACCGACATGCACCCGTTCGTGCACGCGTTCAGCGCCGCGACCGATCCGCCCTGGGAAACACGTTCGGACTTCGAGGCTTTCGGTGCGATTGCGCGAACTTTCAGCGCGATGGCCAAACAGCATCTGGGCACCCGCAGCGACGTGGTGCTCAGCGCCCTGGAACACGACACCCCCGACGCGATGGTCTATCCCGACGGCACCGAGAACGACTGGCTGCACACCGGTGCGACGCCGATACCGGGGCGCACCATGCCCAAGCTCACCGTCGTGGAGCGCGACTACACCGCCGTCTACGACAAGTGGCGGACGCTGGGCCCGCTCGTCGACCGATTCGGGCTGACCACCAAGGGTGTCACGGTCCACCCCACCCGTGAGGTCGACGAGCTCGCGGCCAAATTCGGGGTGATGAACTCCGGTGCGGCGCAGGGCCGCCCGGCCGTCACCACCGACGAGCGGATGGCTGACGTCATGCTGCTGCTGTCGGGAACGTGCAACGGCCGGCTCGCGGTCGAGGGCTTCCGCGAACTCGAGAAGCGCACCGGCCAGCGGCTCACCCACCTCGCCGAGGGCAACGAGGACCGCCGCATCACCTATGCCGACACGCAGGCACGTCCGGTCCAGGTGAACACCAGCCCGGAGTGGTCGGGCAGCGAAACGGGCGGTCGGCGCTACGCGCCGTTCACCGTCAACATCGAGAACCTCAAGCCGTTCCACACCCTGACCGGGCGGATGCATTTCTACCTGGCCCACGACTGGATCGAGGAACTCGGCGAACACCTGCCCGTCTTCCGCCCGCCCCTGGACATGGCGCGGTTGTTCGGTCAGTCCGAGCTCGGTCCGACCAAGGACGGGATCGGGCTCACCGTAAGGTATCTGACGCCGCACTCCAAGTGGTCGTTCCACTCCACCTATCAGGACAACCTGTACATGCTCTCG
>NZ_JBYCLD010000405.1:0-2334 GCF_057473725.1 Mycobacterium sp. TH-M11
GGACCCGCACCCCGAACCTGGTGATGGGCTCCAACGTGCAGGTGGTCTGGGAGAAGTTCTGCCGCTACTTCGACGTCGAGCCCAGATACCTGCCGATGGCCAAGGGCCGCTACGTGATCACGCCCGAGCAAGTGGTCAACGCGGTCGACGAGGACACCATCGGCGTGGTCGCGATCCTGGGCACCACCTTCACCGGTGAGCTGGAACCCGTTGCGCAGATCTGCGCGGCCCTGGACAAGCTGGCCGCCGGCGGCGGCGTGGATGTCCCCGTGCACGTCGACGCCGCCATCGGCGGGTTCGTGGTGCCGTTTTTGCAGCCGGATCTGGTGTGGGATTTCCGGCTGCCGCGGGTGGTGTCGATCAACGTCAGCGGCCACAAGTACGGGCTGACCTATCCGGGCATCGGTTTTGTGGTGTGGCGCGGTCATGAACACCTGCCCGAGGAGTTGGTGTTCCGGGTGAACTACCTCGGCGGGGACATGCCGACGTTTTCCCTGAACTTCTCCCGGCCGGGCAACCAGGTCATCGGCCAGTACTACAACTTCCTGCGGTTGGGTCGCGCGGGCTACACCCAGGTGATGGGATGCCTGTCGTCGACGGCGCGCTGGCTGGCCGACGAGTTGCGCAAAGGCAAGCACTTCGAGGTGATCTCCGACGGCTCGGCGATCCCGGTGGTCTGCCTACGGTTGGCCGGGAATTTCGGCTACACCGAGTTCGACGTCTCCCACGCCCTGCGGTCCTACGGCTGGCAGGTGCCGGCCTACACCATGCCCGCCGACGCGACCGACGTCGCGGTGCTGCGCGTCGTGGTGCGCGAAGGGTTCTCCGCCGATCTGGCCCGGTCACTGCGCGACGACATGATGTCGGCGCTGGCCAGTCTGGACGACCTCAAGCCCGGCGGCCACTTCGACAACCAGCGGCCCTTCGCCCACTAAGCCTCAAGCATGCACATTCACGAACACAGAAGTGCTCAAGCCGGCCGCCGAACACCCATAATGACCCAACGACCGCTACTTCACGATCCATCTCCCCCCAGAGTCGGCCAGCATCCGTAGAAATCTTCGAAGCACGTCGTCGTGCCGTTCCGGTCGACCGATGCGAGGCAGTAGGCGGGCACGGCGTCGGCCTCCGGCACGCGGGCGAACACACCGTGCGGCAAGCCATCACCGGGCTGATGTCGACACCCGAGGTAGTTGACACTGGAAGGCAAGCGCCGTCGGCAGGCGCGCAGCCAACCGGCCAGTGCCGCAACCGGACTCGAAAATGGTCTGGTCCCGGTGAGGGCCGCCTTGGCCACGAGACGGTTTATGGTTGCGCCCGCACAGAAGGCCTGCCAGTCCTGGGCGCGTCCGATCCGCTCGTAGTCCGAACGGGCCTGGTTCGGCGTAACCGCCACGGGTCGTCCTCCTCATTCGCCCACAACACCGGTCAATGTCGGGTGCGTCCAGTTGCGTCCGTGGTATGTCGGTGCGCCCCGTCGACGTGGGTGCATGCGGGTCCACCGTGTCACGACGACTGTGCGCCCGCGTCACCGTCGTCGCCTAGCAACTCCTTCTTCGCCTGTGCCAGCTCGGCTTTGGCAGCGGCGCCGACCTGCGGATACTGCGGGTTGAGATCCCGCAGCGTCTCCAACAGCACCGCGGAAGTCGACACGTGGCCAAACCATTTGTGGTCTGCGGGGATCACATGCCAGGGCGCCCAGACGGTGCTGGTGTGGCTGAGCATGTCTTGAAAGGCCCGCTGGTAGTCATCCCAGAACGCGCGCTCGCGTAGGTCGGCGACGGAGAACTTCCAGTTCTTCTCGGGTTCGTCGATGCGCTCAAGGAACCGGCGCGCCTGTTCGTCCTTGGAGACGTTGAGAAACAGCTTGACGATGACGGTCCCGTTGTCGGTGAGGTAGCGCTCCCAGTCGTTGATGTCGCGGTACCGCCGCTGCCAAATTTTCCCGGCGTCGAGCACCGCGGTGCGTGGCCACAACGTCTCGGGATGCACACGGGTGATCAGTACGTTCTCGTAGTGCGACCGGTTGAACACCGTGATGCGGCCCAGTTCCGGCAGCGACCGTTGGTGGCGCCAGAGGTAGTCATGCGCCTGCTCGGTCGCCGATGGCGCCTTGAAGCTGTACACGTCGACCCCTTCGGGGTTGAGGCCGCTCATCACGTGCTTGATCGTGCCGTCCTTACCGGCCGCGTCGATCGCCTGAAGGATGATCAACAGCGACCGGTCGGCCTGGGCGTAGAAGCGGTCCTGCAAATCCAGCAGCGCCGCCTTCGCATCGGCCAGCACCGCGGCGCCGTGGTCTTTTCCAAGCTGTTTGTCGTGGCGGCCGGGATC
>NZ_JBYCLD010000406.1:0-16655 GCF_057473725.1 Mycobacterium sp. TH-M11
CGCAACACCTTCTACGGGATGGCGCGCTGGCAGGCCGCGCTGGAGCAAAAGCAGGGATTCCTCGGCCGGGTGGTGGACATCGGCGCCGAACTGTTCGCAATCGCGGCGACGTGTGTGCGGGCCGAATCCCAGCGCGATGCCGATCGGGCGCGCGGCGAGCAGGCCTATGAGTTGGCCGAGGCGTTCTGTCAGCAGGCCACCTTGCGGGTGGAGGCGTTGTTCGAAGCCTTGTGGACCAACACCGACGAGACCGACGCCCGATTGGCCGCCGATGTGCTCAAGGGGCGCTACATCTGGGCGGAGGAAGGGATAATCGACCAGTCCGAAGGCACCGGACCATGGATTGCGCACTGGGAACCCGGTGAGTCGACCGAATCCGACCTTTCCCGCCGATTCCTGACTGTGACGCATACCTGACGGAGGTCGACATGGCGTCCTACCGCGCCGAGGCCGGCGAATTCAGCCGCGACACCCGCTACATCGAAACCCGGATCACCGCCGACGGCCGCGACGGCTACCCGGTGGAACCGGGCCGGTATCGGCTTATTGTCGCCCGTGCTTGCCCGTGGGCCAACCGGGCGATCATCGTTCGGCGGCTCCTTGGTTTGGAAGATGTTCTCTCCATTGGGTTTTGCGGGCCGACGCACGACGAACGCAGTTGGACATTCGACCTCGACCCCGGTGGCGTCGACCCGGTGCTCCAGATTCCCCGGCTGCAGGACGCCTATTTCGCGCGCTTCCCGGACTACCCGAAGGGCATCACCGTCCCCGCGATCGTCGACGTCCCGACCGGAGCGGTCGTCACCAACGACTTCCCGCAGATGACGTTGGACCTGTCCACCGAGTGGACCGCCTACCACCGCGACGGCGCTCCGCAGCTTTATCCCGAACCGCTGCGAGCAGAGATCGACGAGGTCAACAAGCGGGTTTACACCGAGATCAACAATGGCGTGTACCGCTGCGGCTTCGCCGGCACCCAGGATGCGTATGAGGCCGCCTACGACCGGTTGTTCACCGCGCTGAACTGGGTCAGCAGCCGACTGGCAAAGCAGCGTTATCTGGTCGGTGAGACGATCACCGAGGCCGACGTCCGGCTATTCACCACGCTGGCCCGCTTCGACGCCGTCTATCACGGCCACTTCAAGTGCAACCGGAGCAAGCTCGCCGAGATGCCGGTGTTGTGGGCCTACGCGCGAGACCTGTTCCAGACACCTGGCTTTGGCGATACCGTCGACTTCGTGCAGATCAAGCAGCACTACTACATCGTGCACCACGACATCAACCCGAGTGGCATCGTGCCGAAAGGACCCGATCTGTCCAACTGGTTGACGCCACATGGTCGAGAGTCGTTGGGTGGCAGGCCGTTCGGCGACGGGACCCCGCCCGGTCGGCGTTTTTACGCGCCGAGCGTCGACTTGTCGCGTTAAACGCAGCCGATTTCGCCCAACAACTCGACGTTCGACCGGTCAGATGTGGCATCCCGCTGCGCGCAGCGCGTCGCGAACCCGCGCGACGACGACATCGGGCCGATTGCGTAGCAGGTCGGCGCTGACCCGAATGATTCGCCAGCCCCTGGCTTCGAGCTCGGCCAGCCGGTCGATGTCCCAGGTGCGTTGCGCAGGATCGGTCCAGTGGTGTGCTCCATCGAATTCGACCCCGACCTTCCACTCCGGCCAGCCCATATCGATGCGCGCCAAGACCCCGCCCCACTCACCCCGCACCTCGATTTGAGTCTGTGGGCGCGGCAACCCGCCGGCGATCAGCACGAGGCGCGTCTTGCTTTCATACGGTGACTCCGCGCCGCCGTCGACCATCGTCATTGCCCGACGCAGTTGCACCAGTCCACGTCCACCGCGATGACGGTCTGCCAAGTGTTCGACATCTGTGATCGTCAGCCGGGTCGCATGGGCCAGCGCATCGATTCGAACCACCGCGGTGGTGAGTCCTTTTCGGCGCCCAAGGTCGAACGCGGTACGCGCCGGCGTTGTCAACTGGATGCTGCCGCGCACGCATATCTCGTCCTCCCAGAGCTCGTCGCTGTGCAGCATGATGCCCGCCGTTTTGTCCCGGCTTCGGCGGTTGAGTTCAGCGGGTAGCCACGGGTCGATCCACGACGTCCGAAACAGGGCTGCGGCGGACAGCCCTGCGACCGTGGCAGCGCGTCCCGACCAGAGCCAGGCCGCCACCGCACGGGTCGCCGGTGTAAGCGATTGACCTCGAGGGACGTACACATCGCGGTGGACGCGGTCGAAGTCTGTTCGAAGTTGCTGGGGCGTGACGAGTCCTGCCGCCAGAGCTTCGGTTCCCCGGAATGGCCACTGGTTGCTTTCCATGTGCGTACGGTGCCGGTCGCCGCGGACTCGGGTGTTCGACCGTCGACTTGTTGTGCATAACTAGCCGCTTTCCGCGCAACAACTCGACGTTCGAGGGCCCCTGAGCGTCAGTTCCACACCGTTCGAATCGACCACTCTGCGTGCGGGACGCCCTGTACCTCGCCGTTGGGGTCGACGAAGACTGTCATCAACTGCACCGCGATGCCGGTGAGTCGACCGTGATGAGGATCGACGGTGGGGATGGTGACCGCCAGTCGGCTGTCCGGCCGGTAGAAGGTCGTCGCGGGAATGGCAGAGTCCTCATACACCGTGAGCAGCCACCAGGGTGCGCGACCGATCGGCGTAGGCACCGAAAGCTGAACGGGTGAGCCGGAATTCACCTGCAGCTCGCCCTCGGTCTGCGGATTCTGACAGTCGGTGAGGTCGATGACACTGCAGTAGCGGTAGGGGCCGACCCGGACCAAGTGGCCGGCTGAGTAGGCGCTGATCTGTGGACGCTGTGGGCCCGGCTTGCGCTCCAACCCCCACGCGCCGAATCCGGCGCCCGCCGCAAGCGTCGTGACAATCAACAGCAGAGCAAGCCTTTTCGTCGACGTCATGATCGGGGCACCGCCGCGTCGCTACGCTTGGCCTTGCCTTCCTGTTCGACCATCACGGGGCGGTTGCCTCCTAGGCCGGGGATCAGCGAGTCGCCGTTGAAGCTGAGGATGGTCTGGGCCAGACCGAGGATCAGCACCGAGGTGACGACGCTGAACCCGATCCACAGATCGGTGTAAATCAGCACGCCCATCGCGCCACCGAGCACCCACGCGAGTTGCAGCGTCGACTCCGAACGTCCGAATGCCGACGCGCGCGATTCCTCGGGCAGGTCGTCCTGCAACGACGAATCGAGGGCGGCCTTCGCGATCGCGCTGGCCCCCGAGGTGATCAGTGCCGCGATCGCAACCATCAGCTGCGTACCGGCCACGGCCGCGGCCAGCGCGACACCGGTCACCGCCAGGGCGCAACGCAGCACGAGCACCGAGGGCCGGCCGAGCCGCAACCGCGCGCTGGTGAAGTTGCCGGCGAAGTTGCCGATCGCGGCGGCCGCACCGATCATGCCGAGCAGCGCGAGCTGTCGCCAGCCATTGGCATGATGTGCCTTGGCCACGAAGGCCGGATACAGGAACAGGAACCCGACCATGATCTTGATTGTGCAATTACCCCAAAGCGAGGTGATGATGTTGCGGCCGAACGGTTGTCGAAGTGCTCCGCCGGCCCGGCGGACCTCGTCGGGCCAACTCCGTCGCCCTGCGTCCTGCCGGTAACTCAGGGTGGTGGGAACTTCGCCCGCGGTCACCTCGACCCAGCGTGGGATGCGCATGGACAGTGCGGCGCCCGCCACGGTGACGCCGATGACGACGTACAGCGCACCGGGCAGCTGAAGCAGGCGGTCGCTGGCGTACTCGATCCCGCCGGCGATGCCACCGCCGACGATGGTGCCGCCCAGCAGGCCGAACATGGTCAACCGGGAGTTCACCCGGACCAGGTCGATCGTCGGCGGCATCACCCGCGGCGTGACCGCACTGCGCAGCACGCTGAACGACTTCGACAGCACCATCATCATCAGTGCACACGGATACAGCACCCAGGACTGATATCCGCCGGTCGCGGCGTCGTAGTTGGCGATCAGTACCACCGCCAGCGCCGTACGCATCGCGAACGACGCCGCCAGTGCGACTCGACGACCGTGCTGCAACCGGTCCAGCGCGGGACCGATCAGCGGTGCGATCACCGCGAACGGAGCGATCGTGATCAGCAGGTACAGCGCAACTCGATCTTTGCTCTCCCCGGTGGCCGCAGCAAAGAACAGCGTATTGGCCAGCGCCACCGCCATTGCAGCGTCGGTCGCGAAATTGGCCATTACCGGCCAGGTGAGCGCGGTCAGCCCGGATTTGTCGGCGCCGTCGGCGGTGGCGGCCCGCTGCACCAGGTCATACATCCGCGAACCCATTTCGCGGCTGCGCTGCGCGGCGGCGCGGGTGACGGTGATCCGTTCTCCGGTCGGGGTGGTGGCCAGCGGTTCGCGACGGGGTTCGGTCCCTGGCCGACGATTCAGCGGCGGCAGGTACCGGTTCGCGCTCGGCATTGCCGGTCCGCCTGGTGAACGGCGGTAATCCGCCTCGTCGGCGGGGTAATTGGCCATGCCGGGATGCTCGGCGCCCGGCCCGCTACGACCCCGCCGAACGGGCGCCGAGCGGGGCCTTGCAACCGGGTGATCATCGTCTCGTCCCGCCATGCATCGATTCTCACCCATAGCGGGTGTGGTGGTCCGCAGGCGACCGGTGTGGCCGGCTGTTGCATCTGTGCGGCAGAATTAGGGGCCCATGGAAACAACGGACGATGTGACCGGTTCGACCGCGACGGAATGGTCGCCGGAATTGGCGAGCGTTCTCACCGGCGCGGTCGACTTGGCGCGCGCTGCCGTGGTCGAGGGCAGCGGTGACGACACCGTGGGCGACTACCTCGGCGTCGGCTACGAAGATCCGACCAGTGCCACCCACCGCTTCCTCGCCCATCTGCCCGGATACCACGGCTGGCAGTGGGCGGTGGTGGTGGCGAGTTATCCCGGCGCCGACCACGCAACGGTCAGTGAGGTGGTGCTGGTACCCGGGCCCGAGTCATTGCTGGCACCGGATTGGCTGCCGTGGGATCAGCGCGTCCGGCCGGGCGACCTGAGCCCTGGCGACCTGCTGGCCCCTGTGTCGGACGACCCGCGGTTGGTGCCCGGCTTCATGGCGTCGGGTGACCCCCAAGTCGACGAGATCGCCGCCGAAATCGGGTTGGGTCGCCGGCGGGTGATGAGTGCGTGGGGCCGCGACGAAGCCGCGCAGCGCTGGCACGACGGCGACTACGGTCCGCGCACGCCGATGGCTCAGTCGACCAAGCGGGTCTGCCGCGATTGCGGTTTCTTCCTGCCGCTGGCCGGTTCGCTGGGAGCGATGTTCGGCGTGTGCGGCAACGAGTTGTCCGCCGATGGTCATGTCGTCGACTTCGAGTACGGATGCGGCGCGCATTCCGACACGCCCGCTCCCGCGGGCAGCGGCTCGCCGGCCTATGACCCGTTCGACGACGGTGTGCTCGATGTCAGCGAGAAGCCCGCTGAGCCCGCTTAGCTGTTCTCGGCCGCGGCCTTGATTCTGGCCAGCGAGGCATGCATTCCGTCGACGAGTTCGCGCTCGAAGCTCTCGATGCCGCCCATCAGTGCTTTGACGGCGATGCTGGACACCGGCTTGACGCCGTTTTCGGCGTGCCGGCTCTCGATCACCCTGGTGCCAGCCGAAATCGGCTGCAGTTCGTAGCTCCACACGGTGTTGTTCGCATTCACCCGGAACGCCAGCTTCTGCTCTGGGACCAACTCGACGACGGTGGATGTCGTCGGCCAGATCAGCAGGTTGCGCCGGTTGAGGTTGAAGGTCCGGGTGCCGGGGCGGACGGGGCCCAGTGGCCGCATCAACCGGCACTGCGGACTCCACTGCGGCATCCGGCGGAAATCGCTGATCAGCGACCACACCTTCGCGACGGGTGCGTCGATGTCGATTTGAGCTTGTAAGAGCGGTGCTGCCATGTACTCCAAACCTCCTAGCTGGTGGGCTTTGTTATGAGTCCGGTCTGAGCGCCGCGGGCGCCCCGACGGGCGGCTGAGCGCTGCAGCAGAAAGAAGGAAGTGCCCAGCACACCTACCGCGAGCCCGGCCACCGTCAGCGGTCGCCAGGTGGCGAGCGCCGGTGTGAGGAAGACGATCACCGCGGCGACCAGCCAGACCAGCGCGCCGATCACGATAACCGGCCACGGGTCCAATAACGCGGCTGGTAGCGGTGGCGGCTCGATGGTCTCGCCCGGCTTGTCAGACATCGAGATCAAGATAGCTTGACGACGATGCCGGCCGCGAGCGGCCGGAGGAGAAGTCGAGCCGTGGGGTCAGCTTGACGACGATGCCGGCCGCGAGCGGCCGGAGGAGAAGTCGAGCCGTGCATGCAGCCGATGTGTCTCCGTCTTGGTGATTCGACGTGGACGTCTGAGTGATCTGTCGTAACCTTCGCGCTGTGATCGATAGCGATAGCCGATTGGCCAGCGACCTGTCGTTGGCGGTGATGCGGCTGTCCCGGCAGCTGCGATTTCGCCGCCCGCAGTCCCCGGTGTCGTTATCGCAACTCTCGGCGTTGGCTACGTTGGCCAACTTCGGGCCGATGACGCCGGGCGCGCTGGCGATCCGGGAACGGGTTCGCCCACCGTCGATGACGCGGGTGATCGCTTCACTGGCCGAACTGGGCTTCGTCGACCGCGTCGCACATCCCGACGACGGTCGGCAAGTTCTGGTGTCGTTATCCGCCTCGGGCGTCGAGCTGATAGAGGCCGAACGCCGGGCCAGCCAGGAGTGGCTCGCGCAGCGTCTGGAAACCCTCGGCGTGTCTGACCGTGACACGTTACGGGTGGCGGCGGACTTGATCCTCGCGCTGGTCGACGAAAGCCCTTGACCGTCAACGTCATCGACATCGATGATCCCGATGATGCGCGGCTGGACAACTTCCGCGACTTGAACAGCATCGACCGGCGCCCGGATCTGCCCACCGGCAAGGGTCTGGTGATCGCCGAGGGCGTGCTCGTCGTGCAGCGGATGCTCGCTTCGCCGTTCACGCCGTTGGCGTTGCTGGGCACCGACCGCCGACTCACCGAACTGACGACGGACCTCATCGGCAACCCAGCGCCCTACTACCGGGTGTCGGCCGAGGTAATGGCGGCGGCGGTCGGCTTCCATCTCAACCGCGGCGTGCTTGCCGCGGCCCGCCGGGAACCCGAGCGCAGTGTCGCCGAAGTCGTCGATGGCGCTCAGACCGTCGCGGTACTCGAGGGCGTCAACGACCACGAAAACCTGGGCTCGATTTTCCGCAACGCGGCCGGACTCGACGTCGACGCCGTGGTGTTCGGCAGCGGCTGCGCCGACCCGCTGTACCGGCGCGCGGTACGTGTCTCGATGGGGCACGCCCTGCTGGTGCCGTTCGCCCGGGCTGTCGGTTGGCCCGACGAGTTGAAGGCACTGCAGCAGAGAGGTTTTCGATTGTTGGCTATGACCCCTGGTTCCGCCACGACGACGTTGCCGGAGGCGATGGCGGCGGTACGCCGCGAACGGGTCGCCATTATGGTCGGCGCCGAGGGGCCCGGCCTGAGTCATGCCGCGATGAAGGCCAGCGATGTACGAGCGCGCATCCCGATGTCGCGCGGCACCGACTCGCTCAACGTCGCCACCGCCGCGGCGCTGGCGTTCTACGAGCGAGCTAGAGTCTGAGTGTGACCGACGAATCTACGCCGTGGGCAACAGGTTTGACGGTCGCGGCGTTCGTCGCGGCGGTTACCGCAGTCGCCATCGTGGTGCTGAGTCTCGGCCTGGTTCGGGTGCATCCGCTGTTGGCGGTCGGTTTGAATATCGTCGCGGCGGGCGGATTGGCGCCAACGCTGTGGGGTTGGCGCCACACGCCGGTGCTGCGCTGGCTGGTGCTGGGCGGGGGCGTAGGCGTCGCGGTGGCGTGGCTAGACCTGCTCGCCATGGCTCTCTAGCGCTGGCCGCTGGAGCGCACGCCGAGCAGCACGTCTTCCCAGGCCGGTACCGCCGGCTTGCCGCGCCGGGCCCGTGTCGGCTCGGATTTGGGCTCGGGGTCTGTGGTCTCCTCGACGGGGGCCGGCGCTGGCTCCGGTGCGTCGAAGTCCAGCTGCGCGACGGCGGCCACGGGGCGCAGCAGCGGACGGTCGAATTCGGGGTCGATCAGTTCCCGCGCGGTGTCGTCGACAGCGGTGACGGTTCCACCGTGCGAGCCGGGGCAGTAGCGAAAGTGCGCCAGGTTGTCCGAGCGGCCGACCTTCCAGGCCAGCTGAACGGTCCAGCGGCCGTCCTCGTTACGCCACGCGTCCCAGGTGATTCCGTCGGGATTCAGGCCGCGGGCCACCAGCGACGAAGTGACAGTCTCCAGCAGCGTCAGCACCGACGGGCCGTCGGAGAGGACGGGATGGGCGGCGGTCGCCAGCTCGGCGGCGCGGGCCCGCTCCATCAGCACTGGATGGGCGAACCGCTCGACTTTGGAGATGTCGACACCGGCGGACTCGGCGAGCTGCTCAACCGACGCACCGGCCCGGATTCGGGCCTGAATCTCCTTGGGACGCAACATGCTGCTGACCTCGATGTCGATATGGGTTTGGTTGACCCGGGATCCGTCGCCGCGCACCGCCGCACGCAATCGGTCATCGACGCGAATCCGGTATTTGTCGGCGGGGTTTTCGCCCTCGCAGATGACGTGTCTTGCGTCGACATCGAGTCCGACGATCTTGAGTTCCCGCATGGTTGTCTCCTCGCAGGCTCCTCGCAGACCAGCGCTTCAGGCCTGTCCTCGCGCACTGTAACTCGGGGGGCGTCCGCGACCGGGGTGGACACGCGGTAACACCTGGGCTTTTCTTGCCCCGGGGCTAAATCCGTTCGACCACCCAGTCGATGCATTCGGTGAGCGCACTGACGTCGTCTGGCTCGACGGCGGGGAACATCGCAACTCGCAACTGGTTACGTCCGAGTTTGCGGTAGGGCTCGACATCGACGATGCCATTGGCGCGCAGCACCTTGGCCACCGCGGCGGCGTCGACATCGTCGTTGAAGTCGATGGTGCCGACCACTTGGGAACGCAGCTTGGGGTCTGTGACGAACGGCGTGGTGAAGGGCCGTTCCTGCGCCCAGTTGTACAACCGGTCCGACGAATCGGCGGTGCGCTTGACCGCCCAATCCAGCCCGCCGTTGCCTAGCAGCCAGTCGATCTGCTCTGCCAGCAGCACCAGCGTCGCGATCGCCGGGGTGTTGTAGGTCTGGTTCTTGAGACTGTTCTCGACCGCGATCGGCAGCGATAGAAAGTCGGGCACCCACCGGTTCGACGCTGCGATGGCCTCGATCCGGCTCAGCGCCGCCGGGCTCAGGATGGCCAGCCATAGCCCGCCGTCGGCGGCGAAGTTCTTCTGCGGGGCGAAGTAGTAGGCATCGGTGTCGGCGATGTCGACGGGTAGCCCGCCGGCGCCGGAGGTGGCATCGATGACGACCAGCGCGTTGCCGGCATCACGCGGCCGGACAACGGGCACCGCGACACCGGTCGAGGTTTCGTTGTGCGCCCAGGCGATGACATCGACCGACGGGTCGGATTGCGGCTCGGGCGCGCGGCCCGGATCGGCCTTGATGATGATGGGGTCGCCGACGAACGGGTTCTTGGCGACGCAGGACGCGAACTTGGCGCTGAACTCGCCATAGGTCAGGTGCAGCGACCGCTTGTCGACCAGGCCGAAGGCGGCGGCATCCCAGAACGCTGTCGAGCCGCCGTTACCGAGGATCACCTCGTAGCCGTCGGGCACCGAGAACAAGTCTCGCAGACCGGTGCGTACCCGGCCGACCAGGTCCTTTACCGGTGCCTGGCGGTGGGATGTGCCGAAGAGTCCTGCAGCACTGGTAGACAGGGCCTGCAGCTGTTCGGGTCGGACCTTGGACGGGCCGGATCCGAATCGTCCGTCGCCGGGTTTGATGTCCTCGGGGATCGTGAGCTGCTCAGCCATGTCCACCAGGTTAGTGATGGACAGCAGCGCTACTTTCAGGTGGTCGGCGCCGGCTTCCCGTGTGATGTGAGTCACAGTGCACACATGTTCACGGATACAGCACAATGGTGATTTCAGGTCTAGCAAGTTCCCGTTACCTTGGGTACTGTGTTGGACATAGCACGTCCGAATGTAAACCTCACTGGGGAGGCCCCGGCATGGCTCACACGGCAACCGCGCAAAAGCAGGCACGAACCAAGTTCGTCAGGCGCTGGCGCAAGAACATGGATGTCTTCGACGATGCCAAGTACGTGGAGATGCTGAACACGCTGTCCGAGGGGTCGGTGCGGCGCAACTTCAACCCGTACACCGATATCGACTGGGACTCTCCGGAATTCGCGGTCGTCGACGACGACGCGCGCTGGATCCTCCCGAAGACCGACCCGTTGGGCATGCACTCCTGGTACCAGGCGCAGTCTCGTGAGCGGCAGATCCAGATCGGTATGTGGCGCCAGGCAAACGTGGCCAAGGTCGGTCTGCACTTCGAGTCGATCCTGATTCGCGGCCTGATGGAGTACGCCTTTTGGGTACCCAACGGCTCGCCGGAATACCGCTACTGCCTGCACGAGGCGGTCGAAGAGTGCAACCACACGATGATGTTCCAGGAGATGGTCAACCACATCGGCGCCGACGTACCTGGTATGCCACGTCTGCTCAAGTGGGTCCAGCCGCTGATCCCGCTGGTCGCGGGCCCGATGCCGATCCCGTTCTGGTTCGGCATCCTGGCCGGCGAAGAGCCCATCGACCACACCCAGAAGAACGTGCTGCGGGAAGGCAAGGACCTGCACCCGATCATGGAGCGGGTGATGGCGATCCACGTGGCCGAAGAAGCTCGCCACATCTCGTTCGCCCATGAGTATCTGCGTAAGCGGGTGCCGGCTCTGCCCCGCCGCAAGCGTTTCTGGCTCTCGCTCTTCGTGCCCCTGACCATGCGCATCCTGTGTTCGGCGATCATCGTGCCGCCGAAGGCCTTCTGGCAGGAATTCGACATCCCGCGTCAGGTGCGCAAAGAGGTGTTCTTCTCCTCTCCGGAGTCGCGCCAGATGCTGCGCGACATGTTCGGTGACGTCCGGATGCTCTGCACGGACACCGGTTTGATGAACCCGATAGCCAAGTTGATCTGGCGGATCTGCAAGATCAACGGTGAGCCGTCGCGCTACCGCAGTGAGCCGCAACGGCAGCATCTGTCAGTCGCCGCGTAACAGCGTATGCCCCACGTAATCACCCAGTCGTGCTGTAGCGACGGGTCCTGTGTCTACGCCTGCCCGGTGAACTGCATCCACCCGTCACCGGACGAGCCGGAATTTGCCACCGCCGAGATGCTTTACATTGACCCGGTGGCGTGCGTGGACTGCGGTGCCTGCGTGAGCGCCTGTCCGGTGGGCGCCATCGCGCCGGACTCCCGGTTGACGAGCGCCCAACAGCCGTTCATAGCGCTCAACGCCATGTTCTACGAGCCGGTACACGCGTCCCGTCCGGCCGACCAGAAGCTGCCGCCGACATCCAAACTGGCGCCGGTGATTCCGGCTCCGGAGGTACATGGCAACCACAGCGGGCCGTTGACGGTCGCGATCGTGGGATCAGGGCCGGCCGCGATGTACGCGGCCGACGAATTGCTCACCCAGCGGGGTGTGCGGGTCAACGTCTTCGAAAAGCTGCCCACCCCTTACGGATTGGTGCGAGCCGGAGTCGCTCCCGACCACCAGACCACCAAGCGGGTCACCCGGCTGTTCGACCGGATCGCCCGACACCGCGAGTTCCGGTTCTTCCTCAACGTGGAGGTCGGCAACCATCTGAGCCACGACGACCTGCTGGCGCACCACCATGCGGTCATCTACGCGTCGGGCGCCCCCAACGATCGTCGTCTCGACATCGATGGGATGGACCTGCCGGGTACCGGCACCGCCACCGAGTTGGTGGCGTGGATCAACGGGCACCCCGACTTCGTTGACCTGCCAGTCGATCTCGGTCATGAGCGGGTCGTCGTCGTGGGTAACGGCAACGTGGCGTTCGACGTGGCGCGGGTGCTGACCGCCGACCCCGACGAACTGGCGCACACCGACATCGCCGACCACGCGCTGGCCGCGCTACGCGAGTCGCGGGTGCGCGAAGTCGTCATCGCGGCCCGGCGCGGCCCGCAGCATTCGGCGTTCACGCTACCCGAGCTGATCGGCCTGACCGCAGCGGCGGAAGTCGTTCTCGCCGAAGCGGACCGCGATGCGGTGCAGCGCGACCTGGACACCGTCACCGATGCGTTGACCAAGCAGAAGCTGGAGGTTTTGAGCACCCTGGATCACGCCGAAACACCGGCGACGTCGAGGCCGCGGATCCGGTTGGCCTACAACCTGACTCCGCAGCGGGTGCTCGGCGAGCAGCGAGCGGTCGGACTGGAGTTCGCCGTCACCGGCACCGACGAGGTGCAGGCCATCGACGCCGGACTGGTTTTGACCTCAATTGGCTACCACGGCAAGGCAATCAAAGACCTGCCCTTCGACGACAAGGCGGGCGTGGTGCCCAACAACGGGGGACGCGTCATGCGTGCGGACGGGCCGCTGGATGGCGCCTATGTCGCGGGGTGGATCAAGCGTGGGCCGACCGGTTTCATCGGCACCAACAAGTCATGCGCGGCGCAGACCGTCCGACGACTGGTCGACGACTACAACGCCGGGCTGTTGCGCGACCCGATCGGCAAGCCGTCGGCATTGGACAGGCTGGTGCGGGAACGTCAGCCCGGTGTCGTCGACGCCAACGGCTGGCGCACGATCGATGCCGCCGAGATAGCGCGCGGCGACCGCGCCGGCCGCCCGCGCAACAAGTTCACTTCGGTCGCCGAGATGCTCGACGTCGCGGCGTCCGCGCCGACGCCTTCGCTGCGAAGCCGGGTCGCCGATCGGCTGCGGGAAATGGCCGACCTGGTCTAGCTGGCTGTAGGTCGTGTCAAGTCGTGTGGTGTGCGTGGGGCATTGCCGCCAGTAGTTGCTGGCGTTGAAAGACCTGGCCGGAGTGCGCGGTGTGCTGTGAGGAGTGCCGAGCGCCCACGCTGACTTATGCGACCTCTTGGTGGGTCATCTGGCGTCGTTCGGGCTGCTGTGAAGGCGAAGGACCGGGTGCCAAGCTAGATTCGGCGTAACCCGTGTAGGTCCGCCATAGCCGTTACGGCATCTGATCCGGCCCTTCGTCGTGCTTCCAGCCTGGCACTACCGGCCGCAGTTGTGAAGGGAGCAGTTCGAGGGTGGTGTTACCTCCCGTTGGGTCGAACGGGTGGTTTCCTCGTCCGGGCAGGATGCGCCGGTGCTCGTCGCTGTCCACGTCGTTCGTCCTCGCTGCGCTGCGGGCGCTGCAGGTGGACAGCTCCTGCGTCTCCGGCGCCGAGGGCCGGGATCGAGGAAATCCCCATACCAGTGTTAGCTCCAGCGGGAGGGGTCGTAGCTGGCGTGATCGCGGACCAGCGCATAGGCGATCCGGGTGCCGCGATGCGCCAGGGCGCAGCCGATGATTCCGCCGTGCTTACCACGTGATTTCAGTTCGGCGGCATAGGCTTTGGCGGCCGGTTCGGTCAGCCACAGGCCGATACCGAGGTCGATCAGAGCTCGGCGCAGCGCCACACTGCCCTCGCGGCTGATCTTTCCGTCTCGGCGTTTACCGGCGGATTCGTATTGCATCGGGGACAGCCCTGAGGCCCGGTAGATCTGACGAGGTCCTGGCCACCGGCCCGGATCCCCCAGTGCGGCAGCGTAATTAGATACTCGGACCACACCCCAGCCCGGCACCGAGGTCAGCGTGGCATACGGGCTGAACGGCAACAATGCGGCCAGCTCACACTCGGCGCTCTCGATTTGGGTGTCCAAATCAGCCAACAACCCCAAATCGGCGGCCAGCACCCGACGGGCCACCACAGCGTCGCGGGTCGGTAATGCGTCGCGGGCCGCGCTCACGACACGTTCGGCGACCGGGCGGCGCACCGCCACGTCACGGGCCGCGGCGAACCGGATCAGCCGGTTGACGCCCAGCGCACACAGCCGGGCCGGATCGGCGAACTCCGCAGCGACCAGCCGACCGATCTTGGTGCCCAGCACATCGGGCAACGCCAGCGTCAACCCCGGAAAGGCACGGTCGAGTTGACCGAGCAGTTGATTCTTTGTCGCGCTGCGCGTGGCGACCCGCCGCGACCGGTGGGTAGCCCAGGCCGCCAGCTCACCGATGCGAACCGCACGGTCGGTGATCATCTGCCCTCGCCCGGCCAGCGCCAGCTCGGTGATGGCTTCCAGATCAATCGCGTCGGTCTTGACCCGCCGCCGGCCCGCGACCCGGCGTTGCTCAGCGACATGGGCCGGATTGAACTCCAAAACCTCCCACCCCACCGGCCACCGATAGTCCAGCACCGGACGGTGGTAATGCCCCGCCGCTTCGACACCTACCTTCACCTGGGCAGATGGCGGCACAATGGCCACCACTCGATGCACCGCCGCAGCCAAGCCCGAACGGCTCATCGCAAACTCGACAGGACCCAATAACCGTTTACGGGCGCTGTCGGTCGCCGACAGCATCGCGGAAGTCTTGCCGACATCGACGGCAACGACGATCGTGGACGACGTGACTGGAGCAGCATGCACAGACACAACAACACCTCCGGGGCGTGTCAAAGAGAACCCGAGCGCGTCAACGCTCGAATTCTCGAAAGGGAAACTTCTGACAATCCCTTCCTGACACCCCCGGAGGCGTTTGTGAAGGACCAACCCGATCTATATCAGCCGTTGCGGACGGTGTCCCAGCCCGCCACCGACTTCGGGCTCCGCGGGCCGGGCCCGACGTAGATCGCCGCGGGGCGGACCAGCTTGCCCAGTCGCTTCTGCTCGAGAATGTGCGCACACCACCCCGCAGTCCGGCCGCAGGTGAACATCGCCGGCATCATCCGGGCCGGCACCTGGGCGAAGTCCAGGATCACCGCGGCCCAGAATTCGACGTTGGTCTCGATGGCCCGGTCCGGGCGCCGCTCGCGCAACTCGGCGAGCGCGGCCTGCTCGACGGCTGCGGCCACCTCGTAGCGTGGCGCGCCCAATCGCTTGGCGGTCGCCCGCAGAACGCGGGCCCGCGGGTCCTCGGCGCGGTACACCCGGTGCCCGAAGCCCATCAGTTTCTCGCGGCGGTCCAGGATTCCCTTGACCAGTCCGCGCGCATCGCCGGTGCGCTCGACCTCTTCGAGCATCGGCAGCACCCGCGCCGGCGCCCCGCCGTGCAGTGGGCCGCTCATCGCGCCGACCGCGCCCGACAGCGATGCCGCTACGTCGGCGCCGGTTGAGGCGATCACCCGCGCGGTGAAGGTCGAGGCGTTCATCCCGTGCTCGGCAGCCGACACCCAGTAGGCGTCCACGGCCTCGACGTGCTTGGGGTCCGGCTCACCCTGCCAGCGGGTCATAAAACGTGCTGTCACCGTCGAACATTCGTCGATGACGCGCTGCGGGACGGCGGGCTGGTAAATACCGCGGGCCGACTGCGCGACATAGGACAGCGCCATCACCGAGGAGCGGGCCAACTGGTCGCGAGCAGTGGTTTCGTCGATGTCGAGCAGCGGCTCGAAGCCCCAGATCGGGGCCAGCATCGCCAGACCGGCCTGCACGTCGACCCGAACGTCGCCGCTGTGGATCGGCAGCGGGAACGGCTCGGCCGGCGGCAGTCCGTCGCCGAATTTTCCGTCCACCAGCAAAGCCCACACGTCGCCGAAAGTGACGTGCTGGCTGACCAGGTCTTCGATGTCAACACCGCGGTAGCGTAGGGCGCCGCCGTCTTTATCGGGCTCGGCGATCTCGGTGGTAAACGCCACCACGCCCTCGAGTCCGGCAACGAAATTCTCCGGGATCTGGTCCGAGATGGCAGTCATGCCAAAAGTCTCCCACGCGACCGGGTACGTCTTGCTACCGGTGGGTAACTCGCATGGACGGGCTCTTCAGCTGCGTGACTGGGCTTTCCCGTCCTTTGGTATTCGTGGCGACCCTCGGACCGACCGGCGTCGTCGGTGACCGTCAGCGCGCTTGGCGACGGTGATGACACTGCGGGTGTTTTCGGGTCAAAGTGCATCGGGTGTGCGTCCTGGGCGTCGAGCGTGCATCGTGGGCGGGAAAATCGCGGAAATCCCGCCCCTGTGCACACTTGAAGCCGTCAGCGCACACTCGACGCCAGCAGGGGCAGACAGAAAGCGGCAAGCGGACAGCCAGCCACCAGAATCACCTGACTTGGTGACAAGTGGGAAAACTGCCCCCTGATGCGGGTGTTTTCGGGTCACGTCTGCGTCCAGTGGATCGAGTGTGCATCGTGGGCGTCGAGTGTGCATCGTGGGCGGGAAAATCGCGGAAATCCCGCCCCCTGTGCACACTCGAAGCCGTCAGCGCACACTCGACGCCAGCAGGGGCAGACAGAAAGCGGCAACCGGACGACCGGCCGACACGCCAGCACCAGGTTGGACGCAAGTCGGGAAACTACCCCATGATGCGGGTGCTGTCGGGTCAGGTGTGCGGCACGTGCATCGAGTGTGCATCCTGGGCGTCGAGTGTGAAACGTGGGCGGGAAAATCGCGGAAATCCCGCCCCTTGCGCACACTCGAAGCCGTCAGTGCACACTCGACGCCCAGCAGGGGTATACAGAAGGCGGCAAGCGGACAGCCAGCCACCAGAG
>NZ_JBYCLD010000407.1:0-5515 GCF_057473725.1 Mycobacterium sp. TH-M11
ACAAGCAGATGCACAAGAAGGTGCAGGCCGCGATCATCAACGACCTGGCCGAGCGCTACCCGATGATCGTGGTCGCGCAGACCGTCGACAAGCTCAAGGACGCCGGGTTCCACTGGGCCACCCGGTCGGGTGTCACTGTCTCGATGGCCGACGTCATCGTTCCGCCGAACAAGGCCGAGATTCTCGACGCCTACGAAGCGCGGGCCGACAAGGTCGAAAAGCAGTTCCAGCGTGGTGCTTTGAACAAGGACGAACGCAACGAGGCGCTGGTCGAGATCTGGAAGGAAGCCACCGACGAGGTTGGTGAGGCTCTGCGCGAGCACTATCCGGCCGACAACCCGATCATCACGATCGTCGACTCGGGTGCCACCGGTAACTTCACCCAGACGCGAACGTTGGCCGGCATGAAGGGTCTGGTGACCAACCCGAAGGGTGAGTTCATCCCGCGCCCGATCAAGTCGTCGTTCCGTGAAGGCCTGACGGTGTTGGAGTACTTCATCAACACCCACGGCGCGCGGAAGGGCCTGGCGGACACCGCATTGCGGACCGCCGACTCGGGTTACCTGACCCGTCGTCTGGTTGACGTGAGCCAGGACGTCATCGTTCGCGAGACCGACTGTGGTACCGAGCGCGGCATCCTCGTCGAATTGGCCGAGCGTGGGGCCGACGGCACGCTGATCCGTGACCCGCACATCGAAACCTCGGCGTATGCACGCACTCTGGGTACCGACGCGACCGACGAGGCAGGCAACGTCATCATCGCTCGCGGCGAAGACCTGGGTGATCCGCAGATCGACGCACTGCTGGCGGCGGGCATCACGCAGGTGAAGGTGCGCTCGGTGCTGACCTGTACCACCGGCACCGGTGTGTGTGCGACCTGCTACGGGCGTTCGATGGCGACCGGCAAGCTGGTCGACATCGGTGAGGCCGTCGGTATCGTTGCGGCGCAGTCGATTGGTGAGCCCGGTACTCAGCTGACGATGCGTACCTTCCACCAGGGTGGTGTCGGTGAGGACATCACCGGCGGTCTGCCCCGTGTGCAGGAGCTGTTCGAGGCCCGTGTGCCGCGCGGTAAGGCACCGATCGCCGACGTCACCGGGCGGATCCAGCTCGAAGACGGTGAGCGCTTCTACAAGATCACCATCGTCCCGGACGACGGTGGGGAAGAGGTTGTCTACGACAAGCTCTCGAAGCGCCAGCGGCTGCGTGTCTTCAAGCACGAAGACGGTTCCGAGCGAGTGCTTTCCCACGGCGACCACGTCGAGGTGGGTCAGCAGCTGATGGAAGGCTCGGCCGACCCGCACGAGGTGCTGCGTGTGCAGGGCCCCCGCGAGGTGCAGATCCACCTGGTGCGGGAGACCCAAGAGGTCTACCGGGCGCAGGGGGTGTCCATCCACGACAAGCACATCGAGGTGATCGTCCGCCAGATGCTTCGCCGGGTGACCATCATCGACTCGGGCGCGACGGAGTTCCTGCCCGGATCGCTGATCGATCGGGCGGAATTCGAGGCGTCGAACCGACGAGTGGTGGCCGAGGGCAGCGAGCCCGCGGCCGGGCGTCCGGTGCTGATGGGTATCACCAAGGCGAGCCTGGCCACCGACTCGTGGCTGAGTGCGGCGTCGTTCCAGGAGACCACCCGCGTGCTGACCGATGCGGCGATCAACTGCCGCAGCGACAAGTTGCAGGGTCTGAAGGAGAACGTGATCATCGGAAAGCTGATCCCGGCCGGGACCGGTATCAACCGGTACCGCAACATCCAGGTGCAGCCGACCGAGGAAGCCCGCGCTGCGGCGTACACGATCCCGTCGTATGAGGATCAGTACTACAGCCCGGACTTCGGTCAGGCGACCGGAGCCGCGGTTCCGCTGGACGACTACGGCTACTCCGACTACCGGTAAAGCAACCGTTAGCCCCCGCTATCGGCGCACAACGAGAAAGTCCCGGGCCTCGGCCCGGGACTTTCTCGTTGCTGGGGCTCGAGTGTGCGTCCAGCCGCACAGTCGCCGTCGAGTGTGCGTCCAGCCGCGCATTCGCGCCAGCCCGTCGGCAGCCGTCATTAGACTGGCCGACGTGCTCATCGGTTCACATATCAGCCCGCAGGATCCGCTGGCCACCGCCGCGGCCGAGAACGCCGACGTCGTGCAGATCTTCCTCGGTAACCCGCAGAGCTGGAAGGCCCCGAAGCCGCGTGCGGACGCCGCCGAACTCAGGGCCGCGGCGCTGCCGATCTACGTGCACGCGCCCTATCTGATCAATGTCGCCTCGGCGAACAACCGGGTACGGATCCCGTCGCGCAAGATCCTGCAGCAGACGTGTGACGCCGCAGCCGAGATCGGCGCCGCGGCGGTCATCGTGCACGGCGGGCACGTCACCGAAGGCGACGACCTCGACGAGGGGTTTGCGCGCTGGCGCAAGGCGCTCGACCAATTGGAGACGAAAGTCCCTGTCTACCTGGAGAACACGGCCGGTGGTGATCACGCGATGGCCCGTCACTTCGACACCATCGCCCGGCTGTGGGAGCACATCGGCGACGCCGGCGTCGGGTTCTGCCTCGACACCTGCCATGCCTGGGCGGCGGGGGAGGGACTCGTCGACGCCGTCGACCGGATCAAGGGCATCACCGGGCGCATCGACCTCGTGCACTGCAACGACTCCAAGGACTCGGCCGGCTCGGGGCGCGACCGGCACGCCAATTTCGGCACCGGGCAGATCGATCCCGAGTTGCTGGTGGCGGTGGTCAAGGCCGCCGATGCGCCGGTGATCTGCGAGACGGCCGAAGAAGGCCGCAAAGACGACATCGCTTTCCTGCGGGAGAAGACGAGCGCCTGACATGCGTCGTCGGATCGCGATGCTGGTGGGCCTCATGCTGGTTCTCTCGGGATGTTCGGTCCTGCATCCGAAGCCACCGTCGGGTTTTGTCGACGGCGCCAGCATTCACACCATCGGCGTCGCCGGCCAGGACCGCGTCTATCGGCTTCACAAGCCGGCCGGGTTGCCGGCCTCGGTCCCTCTCGTCGTCGTGCTGCACGGTGGCTTCGGCAGCGCCGAGCAAGCCGAAAGAAACTACGGCTGGGACCAATTGGCGGATTCAGCGAAATTCGTCGCGGTCTATCCCGACGGTGTGCGGCGGGCATGGAACGTCAACGGGGGTGGCTGCTGCGGTAAGCCGGCGCGCGAGCACATCAACGACGTCGCGTTCATCAGCGCCGTCGTCGCTGACGTGGCCAAGCACGTCGGTATCGACCCCTCGCGCGTGTACGCCACCGGGATGAGCAACGGCGCCATCATGTCGTACACGTTGGCCTGCGAGACCACGCTTTTCGCGGCGATCGGGCCGGTGGCGGGCACCCAGTTGGACCCGTGCACGTCGCCGCATCCGGTGTCGGTGATCGCGATTCACGGCACCGCCGATCCGAATATTCCCTACGGCGGCGGCCCCGGCCACGGCTTGGCCCACATCAACGGTCCGGCGATACCGGACTTGAATGCGTTGTGGCGCAAAGTTGATCGATGCCAGCCGCCTACTGAGACAACCGAGGGTCAGGTCACTACCTCGATCGCCGCCTGTGCGCAGGGTCGCGGGGTCGCGTTGATCACCGTGGCCGACGGCGGCCACCGCTGGCCCGACTTCGCCACCGGCAAACTCTGGAATTTTTTCGACAGCCACCACCGCTGAGCATTACACCTCTTGTGCGCTTGCAGAAAAAATGTAATATTGTCGGCATGCCAGATACACATGTCGTCAGTAACCAGGTGCCACCGCTGCAAGAGCACAACCCGGCCTCGTCGCCGGTGCTGATCGAGGCGCTGATCCGCGAAGGTGGACAGTGGGGCCTGGACGACGTGACCGCGATCGGCGCGATCGCCGGCTCCCGGCAGGCGCAGCGCTGGGGCGAACTGGCACAGCGCAACCGGCCGATCCTGCGCACGCACGACCGCTACGGCAACCGGATCGACGAGGTCGAGTACGACCCGGCATACCACGAGCTCATGAAGGTGGCGATCGAGCACGGCCTGCACGCGGCGCCCTGGGCCGACGACCGGCGCGGCTCCCACGTGGTGCGCGCGGCCAAGACCAGCGTCTGGACCGCCGAACCCGGCCACATGTGCCCGATCTCGATGACCTACGCCGTGATCCCGGCGCTGCGGTTCAACCCCGAGTTGGCCGCCACCTACGAGCCGCTGCTGACCAGTCGCCAGTACGACCCCGAATTAAAGCTTGCGACAACCAAAGTCGGGATCACCGCCGGCATGTCGATGACCGAAAAGCAGGGTGGCTCCGACGTCCGCGCCGGCAACACCGAGGCCGTCGCCAACCGCGACGGCACCTACCGGTTGACTGGTCACAAATGGTTCACTTCGGCGCCGATGTGCGACATCTTCCTGGTGCTCGCCCAGGCGCCGGGCGGGCTGTCATGCTTCTTCTTGCCGCGCGTATTGCCCGACGGCAGCCTCAACCGGATGCGCCTGCAGCGCCTCAAGGACAAGCTCGGCAACAACGCCAACGCCTCCAGTGAAGTCGAATACGACGGCGCCACCGCATGGCTGGTAGGCGAGGAGGGCCGAGGGGTGCCGACCATCATCGAGATGGTCAACCTCACCCGGTTGGACTGCACGCTGGGCAGCGCCACCAGCATGCGCACCGGGCTCACCCAGGCCGTGCACCATGCCCAGCACCGCAAGGCATTCGGCGAATATCTGATCGACCAGCCGCTGATGCGCAACGTGTTGGCCGACCTGGCCGTCGAGGCTGAGGCCGCCACCATGGTCGCGATGCGGATGGCCGGTGCCACCGACAATGCGGTGCGCGGCGACGAGACCGAGGCTCTGCTGCGTCGTATCGGGTTGGCGGCCAGCAAGTACTGGGTGTGCAAGCGTGCGACCCCGCACGCCGCCGAAGCCATGGAATGCCTGGGCGGCAACGGTTACGTCGAGGAGTCCGGCATGCCGCGGCTGTACCGGGAGGCCCCACTGATGGGCATCTGGGAGGGCTCGGGCAACGTGAGCGCGCTGGACACGCTGCGCGCCATGGCAACTCGACCTGAATGCATCGAGGTGCTGTTCGACGAGCTCGGCAAGAGCGCCGGGCAAGACGTCCGGTTGGATCGCCACGTCGAGCAGTTGCGCCCCCAGCTCGGCGAGCTGGAGACGATTCAATACCGGGCCCGTCAGGTCGCCGAGGACATCTGCCTGGCGCTGCAGGGGTCGCTGCTGGTTCGGCACGGACACCCGGCCGTCGCCGAAGCGTTCCTGGCCACCCGGCTGGAGGGCCGCTGGGGCGGCGCATTCGGAACCATGCCTGCCGGACTGGATCTCGCGCCCATCATCGAGCGTGCTCTAGTTAAGGGATGACGCACGCCGACGACGATTCGGAGCGAAGCGACGGGGAGGAGTGGCGCCAATGACGCACGCGATCAGGCCGGTTGATTTCGACAACTTGAAAACGATGACCTACGAGGTCACCGATCGGGTTGCGCGGATCACCTTCAACCGGCCGGACAAAGGCAACGCGATC
>NZ_JBYCLD010000408.1:0-6475 GCF_057473725.1 Mycobacterium sp. TH-M11
TGACCTGCGCCTGGAGTCGTCAGCCCCCGTAGCTCAGCTGGATAGAGCACATGACTTCTAATCTTGTGGTCGCAGGTTCGAGTCCTGCCGGGGGCACTGTGGCAGGTGCCACTGTTGCCGATGAGATACATGTGGCGCATATCCTCGGACGAAACCCGAGCCCCCGGAGGTGCCCGATGTCCCTGGTCCTTTACCGCGTCGACAGCCACGTCGCGCTGATCACCGTCAACGACCCCGATCGCCGCAATGCGGTCACCAGCGACATGTCGGCACAGTTGCGCGCGGCCGTGGAATGCGCGGAAGCCGACTCCGATGTACACGCCGTGGTGGTGACCGGTGCCGGCAAGGCGTTCTGCGCCGGAGCGGATCTCAGTGCGCTAGGCAGCGCGGCCGAAGAGGGATTGCGCCGCCTCTATGACGGATTCATGGCTGTCGGCAAATGCACGCTGCCGACGATCGCGGCGGTCAACGGCCCGGCGGTGGGTGCGGGCCTCAACCTTGCGCTGGCCGCCGACGTTCGTATCGCGGGTCCACAAGCGTTGTTCGACGCCCGCTTTCAGAAGTTGGGAATTCACCCTGGCGGCGGCGCGACGTGGATGCTGCAGCGCGGGGTCGGCCCCCAGGTCGCTCGCGCGGCGCTGCTGTTCGGCATGCGGTTCGACGCCGAATCCGCTGTGCGGCACGGCCTTGCACTCAGCGTCGCCGACGACCCGGTGGCCGCCGCATTGGAGTTGGCCGCCGGACCGGCGGCCGCTCCGCGTGACGTGGTGCTCGCGACCAAAGCCACCATGCGGGCCACCGCGACCCCGGGGTCGCTGGATATCGACCAGCACGAGCAGGCCAAGGACACCGAACTCGGGCCGCAGGCCCACTCGATTCGGTCACCGGAGTTCGCGGCGCGACTGGCTGCGGCCCAGCGTCGCTAAAGGTCGAGCAGCGCCGTCTCCGGCGACTCGATCAATCCCCGCAACTCGCAGAGGAACTGAGCGACGTTGGCGCCGTCGGCAATTCGATGATCGAACGCACACGTCAGCGTCATCTGGGGACGGATGACGACGGCATCGTCGACCACTACCGCCCGCGGCTTCAGCGATCCCATGCCGAGGATCGCGGCCTCGGGATAGTTGATCACGGGGACGCCATCATCAAGGCCGAGAGCTCCGAAGTTCGACACGGTAAACGTGGACCCCGTCAGCTCAGCCGGCGTCAGCGTGCCGGCCCGGGCATCGCGGGTCAGCCGGGACACGCATTCGGCAAGGCGCCTGGTTGTCATGTGCTGCGCGTCGGCGACCACCGGCACCAGCAGGCCGCGCGAGGTCGCGACCGCGAAGCCCAGATTGATGGCGTGGCGCGAGTGCACCTGCGCTCCGTCGACGTCTTCCACCCAGGTGGAGTTCAGGATCTTGTTGTGCGACAACGCGATCACCAACATCCGCAGCGTGAGCACGAATGGCGAGAACACCTCATCACGAAGCCGCAGCAGCGCCGAGCCGTCGACCTCAACGCTCGCATGCGCGTCTGGGATTTTGCTGCGCGACAGCGTCATTCGCTCGGCCATCTGCGCATGGACGCCGCGGACCGGAAGAACGTCGGAGGAGACACCGGGTCGGTCGGCCCCGACTCCGGCAGCGGCCAGCACCGCATCGCGGCTGACCAGCCCGTCCGGCCCCGGCGGCACCTCGTTCAGATCCACCAGCAGATCGGCCGCGAGCTTGCGGACGCTGGGCTTCGCTTTGCGACGTCGGCGGCTGGTGTCGAGCGCGTCGTCGGCGCCGTAGCCGACCAATACCGGCTTGCGATGCCCGTTGGTCGCCGACGGTTCGCTGTCGATGCGGGCCAAAACTGAGCCGACGGGCAGCACCTCACCCTCTGCTCCCCGTATCTCGACGATGCGACCCGCGTACGGACTGGGAATCTCGACCTGCGCCTTCGCGGTCTCCACCGAGCACAACGGCTGGTTGAGTTCGACGTCATCGCCGACTCCGACCTGCCAGCAGGTGAGCGTGATCTCTTGCAGTCCCTCGCCGAGATCGGGAACGACGAACACCTTGATGCGGTCATCGGTCATGGTTGCCCCAGCGCGCGTTCAACGCAGTCCAGCAGCCGATCGGGCCCGGGCAGCCAGAGCTTTTCCAATCGCGCGGGTGGGTACGGGGTGTCGAATCCGCAGGCGCGCAACACCGGCGCTTCGAGTTCGTAGAACAACTCCTCCTGGATGCGGGCGGCCAAGCCTGCCCCGTAGCCCAGACTTCGAGCGCCTTCATGCAGCACCACACACCGTCCGGTGCGGCGGATCGAAGCGGCCACAGTGTCGAAGTCCAGCGGGACCAATGAGCGCAGATCGACCACCTCCAAGCTCCACCCATGCTGCCGTGCAGCAATTTCCGCGGATGCGAGCGCGGTGCCGACCAGGCCGCCGTAGGTGAGCACGGTGACGTCGGTACCGGCACGGCGCACCGCGGCCCGCCCGATGCCCGGCGCGGGCAACGTGGTGTCGACGGCTTCGCGCGCCCAATACCGTCGCTTGGGTTCTAAGAACATCACCGGATCCGGGCACGCGATGGCATGCCGCAACAACCAGTAGGCATCCGAGGGATTTGACGGTACAACAACTTTCAGCCCGGCCGTGTGCGCCCAATACGACTCGGTGGATTCCGAGTGATGCTCGACAGCCCCGATACCACCGAAAGACGGGATGCGCACCGTGACCGGCATGTTGACCTGGCCACGAGTGCGGGTTCGATACTTCGCCAGGTGGCTGACCACCTGATCGAAAGCGGGATAGGAGAATCCGTCGAATTGGATCTCGGGAACGGGTACGAATCCGCGCAGCGCCAAGCCCACCGCGATGCCGATCACCGCGGATTCGGCCAGCGGGGTGTCAAAGCAGCGTTGCGACCCGAACGTGGCGTTCAAACCCTCGGTGACGCGGAACACGCCGCCCAATGCGGCGACGTCCTCGCCGAAGACCAGCACCTTGTCGTCGGCGGCCATCGCATCGTGCAACGCGCGATTGAGCGCCTGCACCATGGTCAGCGCCGTTGTCTCCGGCACGATCTCCGGGTGGAATGTAGGCGGTTCTGCAATCTGAGTCATCATGCCTCCCTGAGCATCTCAGCGCGCAACTGCCGACGTTGGGCCTCGAGACCCGGCGTCATCTCCGCGTACACCGAGGTGAACACCTCGTCGATGTCGATATCGGGTGCCGCGAGCACCGCCTCCCGCAACTCGGCGCGCAGTCGCCGCGAGCGCGCGGCTATCCGGTCCTCCAACCGTTGGGTCCACAGCCGCCGGCCTTCCAGGTAAGCGCGGTATCTCGGAATCGGGTCCCGCGCCTGCCATCGGTCCAGTTCGTCTTGGCTGCGGTAGCGCGTCGGATCGTCGGAGGTGGTGTGCGGGCCAAGGCGATATGTGACGGCCTCGATCAGCGTCGGCCCACCGCCGGCGCGGGCGCGGGCGGTGGCTTCGGCCATCACCGCGTAGCAGGCCAGCACGTCGTTGCCGTCGACCCGGACGCCGGGCATGCCATATCCAATTGCCTTGTGCGCGATCGACGGCGCCGCGGTCTGACTGCGCAGCGGCACCGAGATCGCCCATTGATTGTTTTGCACGTAAAACACACACGGCGCGGTGAATACCGCCGCGAAGTTCAGCGCCTCGTGGACGTCGCCCTCGCTGGTCGCCCCGTCACCGAGGAAGGCGACCGTGATCGAATCCTCGTTGAGGCGTTGCGCGGCCATCGCGGCGCCGACGGCGTGTAGCGTCTGCGTGCCGATCGGCACCGAGATCGGCGCGCAGTGCTTGGCGGTGAAATCCATTCCACCGTGCCAGGTTCCACGCCAGGCCGCGCCCACCTGGCCGGGTGCGATCCCTCGGACGAGGTAAACGCCCAACTCGCGATACTGCGGAAACAGCCAGTCCGTCTTGCGCAAACACGCGGTGGCGCCGACTTGAGCCGCCTCCTGGCCGCGACACGATGCGAACAGGGCCAGTTCACCCTGGCGCTGGAGGTTGACGAATTCGGCGTCCACGTCACGGGTGACGACCATCATCTCGTAGAGCCAGCACAGCGTCTCCGCGGGCAGTTCACGGCTGTAGCGCGACTCCACGGTCGGCTCTCCGTCCGGGCCGACCAGCTGCACCGGCTCGAGATCGACCGCCATCGGCGGGTGAGAGACCTCGGTCATGCCGCCTCCTCCGCGCAGGCGTGCGGCGGGTCACAGCAAACCCCGGTACGAGGCTGCTACGAGCCGGCTTCACCTGCCAGGTGCACGATCCGCTCGGCTCGCCGCAACACGGGCGCATCCACCATTATGCCCTCGAACGCGAACACACCGCGCTCATCGACGGCCGCCGCGAGAACGTGTCGCGCCCACTGCACCTGGTCCGGGGACGGGGCGTAACCAGCCCGGATCACCGGCAGCTGGCTCGGGTGGATAGCAACCTTCGCGTCGAAGCCCACGGCGACCGCGTCGTCGACCTCACCGCGTAATCCATCGAGGTTTTTGATGTCCAGATAGACCGAATCCAGCGCCAACCGGCCGTACGCCTTCGCCGCCAGCAACGACTGCGAGCGGACATGGCGCGCCACGTCGCGGTAGCTGCCATCCGGGTAGCGGTTGGCCGTGCCACCCAGGACCGCGAACAGGTCTTCGGCGCCCCACATCACCGCGATCGCGTTGTCGACCCGAGCGGTCTCGGTGACGGCCAGCGCGCCCGACGGGGACTCAACGAGCACAATCACATTGAGCGGCGCCAGCGCGCTGATGTGCTCGACCGCTTCGCATTTCGGCACCATGACAGTGTCGTAGGGCGTGCGTTTCAGCGCCTGCAGGTCCCGTTCCTGATCTTCGGTACCGAACTTGTTGACCCGCACCACCGTTCGCGACGGGTCGAGTTGGACGTCGACCAACGCTTTACGCGCGGCGGGCCGGTCGGCGGCCGCGCAGCCGTCCTCGAGATCGAGGATCACGACGTCGGCTGCCGCTGCGGCCTTTTCGTAGCGTTCATGGCGGTCGGCCGGGCAGAAAAGCCAGGCCGGACCGGGGTTGCTCAAACCCATCAGTCGCCCGGCCCTTCCGGCCGCATCCGCACCATGGTCTTACGGGTGGCGGTTGCGACGACGTCGCCGTGTTGGTTGCGGCCGGTGTGCGCGAACGTGACGATGCCCTCGCCGGGCCGGCTCTTCGATGCCCGTTTTTCGACGATGACCGACTCGGCGTAGAGCGTATCGCCGTGGAAAAGCGGTTTGGGGAAGGCGATTTCGGAGAACCCGAGATTGCCGACGATGGTTCCCTGAGTCAGCTGCGCAACCGACAGGCCCACCAGCGTCGAGAGCGTGAACATCGAATTGACCAGCCGCTGGTTAAACGGCGGCAGCGCGTCGGAGAAGGCGGCATCCAGGTGCAATGCCTGGGTGTTCATCGTCAGAGTCGTGAACAACACGTTGTCGGCTTCGGTGATGGTCCGGCCCGGGCGGTGCAGATAGCGCACGCCGGTCTCGAACTCCTCGAACCACAAGCCGCGTTGGACTACCTCGCGTAGCGGCTGATCACCGTTCGCCACAGACCCAAGGTTCGTCTCGTTCCCGTCACTCACTACCGATCGTTCCGCTCACTCGACTTCACAGGCCCACCTCGCGGGCGATCAACATCAGCTGCACCTCGGTGGTCCCTTCGCCGATCTCGAGAATCTTGCTGTCCCGGTAATGCCGGGCCACAGTGAATTCATTCATAAAGCCGTAGCCGCCGTGAATTTGGGTGGCGTCTCGGGCGTTGTCCATCGCCGCCTCGCTGGCGACCAGCTTGGCGATCGCCGCCTGCTTCTTGAAGGGCTTACCGGCCAGCATCAGTGCCGCGGCGTCGTAATAGGCGGTGCGGGCGGTGTGCGCGCGGGCTTCCATCCGCGCGATGGTGAACGCGATCGACTGGTAGCGCCCGATCGCCTGCCCGAACGCCTCACGCTCGCGCGCATATTTGACACTTTCGTCGACGCAACCCTGCGCGACGCCAGTGGACAGCGCGGCGATCGCGATGCGACCCTCGTCGAGAATGCGCAGGAAATTGGCGTAGCCGCGGCCGCGTTCACCCAGCAGGTTCTCCTGCGGCACCCGCACGTCGTCGAAGCTGAGCGGGTGGGTGTCCGAGGCGTTCCAGCCCACCTTGTTGTAAGCCGGCTCCACAATGAACCCTGACGTGGGCACCGGGACCAGGATCGACGAGATCTCCTTCTTGCCGTCCCGGTCACCGGTCACCGCGGTAACCGTGACGAGCTTGGTGATGTCGGTGCCGGAGTTGGTGATGAATTGCTTGGAGCCGTTGATGACCCACTGACCGTCGTCGAGTCGGGCGGTGGTCTTGGTCGCGCCGGCGTCGGTGCCACCGCCGGGCTCGGTGAGGCCGAAGGCACCCAGAGCAGCGCCACTTGCCAACTGCGGCAGCCATTCCCGCTTCTGGGCGTCGGTGCCGAACCGGTA